>DASTSZ010000367.1:0-17528 GCA_035760425.1 Candidatus Eiseniibacteriota bacterium
GCGCCGACGCCGACATCTACGTGCAGCGCGTGAACAACGCGGGCACGACCCTCTGGACGTTGAACGGCGCGGCGGTCTGCGACACGATCGGCACGCAGAGCGACATCCGCGTGCTGAGCGATCAGCAGGGCGGCGCCTTCATGATGTGGCGCGATCGGCGTAGCGGCACGAATTCCGACCTCTACGCCCAGCGCGTCGACGCGGGCGGCAACATGCTCTGGACGAAGAACGGCGTGGTCGTGAGCAACGCCGCGCTCGACCAGCAGGGCGCCGTCATGGTCTCCGACGGGCGCTTCGGCTTCATCGCCTCCTGGTACGACTCCCGCAACGGGCTCGACTTCGACATCTACGCGCAGCGCATCGGTCCGACCGGCGTCGCGGCGTGGACCGCCAATGGCGCGCCCGTCTGCGTCAATGCCGGCAATCAGCAGTCGCCCGTCATCGCCTCCGACGGTGCGGCGGGCGCCATCATGGCCTGGTTCGATCCGCGGACGAACTCCCGCGGCGACGTCTACGCGATGCGCGTCGACAGCCTCGGCGCGCAGAAGTGGACGCCGAACGGGGCCCCGGTCTGCACCGCCGACAGCACCCAGTTCGTGCGCACGATCGTCTCCGACAAGTCGGGCGGCGCCATCATCGGCTGGGACGACGACCGCGCGGGCTTCCGCGAGGTCTACTCGCAGCACGTGAACGCGAGCGGCTCGGTCCTCTGGGCGCCTCTCGGCCTCCTCATCGGCAGCGGCGCGGGACAGCGGAATCTCAACTCGGCGGTGGCCGACGGGCAGGGCGGCTGCATCTTCGCGTGGGAGGACTTCCGAAACGGCGCGAAGAGCGACATCTACGGCTACCGTGTCACGTCGATCGGAACGGCCGTGGAGCCCGCGCTCGTGCAGGCGGCGCCCGTGCGGCTCTACCCGGCGCGGCCGAACCCGTTCAACCCGCACACGGTGCTCTCCTACCGGATCGACCGGGCGGGCCCGGTGCGCCTCGCGCTCTACGACGTGCAGGGCCGCCTCGTCCGCGAACTCGTCCGGGGCGATCGGCCGGCCGGGACCCACGATGTGGCGTGGGACGGCACCGATTCGCGCGGCACGCCGTGCGCCTCGGGCGTCTATTTCGCGCTCCTCCAGTCGGGCTCGATGAGGCGCCAGACGACCCTGACGCTCCTTCGCTAACCGACGACGCCGCAACGCCATCGGTTTCCTCGCCGGGCTCCGGGCAACCGGATTGACTCCCGGCGGGGAAACCGATACTGTTTCCGCTGTTCTTTGGCTTCAACCTCTCGCGGGCAACCCCCCACTTCGAGACACGAAATCTGAGGAAGCGTGGATCTTTTCGAGAAGTGTAACGAGTTCACCGAGCATCGTTTGGCCCAGCGGGCGGGCATCTACCCGTACTTCCTTCCGATCGCCGAAAACCACGGGACCGAGGTTACGATCAACGGCCGCCGCCTCATCATGGCCGGGTCGAACAACTACCTCGGATTGACCAAGCACCCGAAGGTGATCGCGGCGGCCCAGGACGCCCTCCTCCGCTTCGGCACGTCGAACAACGGCTCCCGATTCCTGAACGGCACCCTCGAACTCCACGTGGAGCTCGAGGAGCGCCTGGCGAAGTTCATGCGCAAGGAATCGGCCCTCGTCTTCTCGACCGGGTACCTCACGAACCTCGGCAGCATCTCGGCGCTCAGCGACAAGGGCGACGTGGTCATCCTCGACAAGGAGGCCCACGCCTGCATCGTGGACGGCGCGCGACTCGGCTACGGCGACGTGAAGCGGTTCCGCCACAACGACGTGAAGGATCTGGAACGGGTCCTCTCGGCGGTCTCGCCCAAGGCGGGGAAGCTGGTCGTGGTGGACGGGCTCTACTCCATGGAGGGCGACATCGCGCCCCTCAAGGAGATCGTCCAGGTCTGCAAGCAGTACGACGCCCGGCTCCTGGTCGACGACGCGCACGGAATCGGCGTTCTCGGCGATCGCGGCGCGGGCGCCTGCGACGCGGCCGGCGTGGAGGATGACGTCGATCTGGTCATGGGCACCTTCAGCAAGTCCTTCGCGTCGCTCGGCGGCTTCATCGCCGGCCCGAGCCGCGTTCTCGACTATCTGCGCCACCACGCGCGCGCCATGATCTTCTCGGCCAGCGTCACGCCGGCGAGCGTGGCGGCGGCCCTCGCGTCGCTCGAGATCATCGAGACCGAGCCGGCGCTCCGCGAACGCCTTCGCGCCATCGCGAACAAGATGCGGAACGGATTCCGGGCGCAGGGCCTCGAAGTCGGGAGCGGCGAAGGGACCCCGATCATCCCCATCTTCATCGGCGATCGCATGAAGACGATGCAGGTCTGGCGGAAGGTGCTCGATCGGGGCGTCTTCGTGAACGCCATCGTCGTGCCGGCCGTCCAGCCGGGACGCGATCTCCTGCGCACCTCGTACATGGCGACCCACAAGGACGAACAGCTCGACACCATCCTCCGGGTCGTGGACGAAGTGCGCCAGGAAGTCGGTCTCGAATTGGTCCCCAAGGCCAACTAGGCGTTCGCGCCCGCCGTGGACGTCGTCCCGGTCGAACGCCCCCGCGATCGAAACCGCTTCATCGAATTCCCGCGCGAGCTCTACCGCGGGCATCCGCATTGGGTGGCGCCGCTCGACATGGACGAGCGCGTCCGTCTCACGCCCGGAAAGAACCCCTTCTTCGAGCACGGACGCGCCGGGCTCTTCCTCGCGCTCGAGGGCGGCCGCGTCGTCGGACGGATCGCCGCTTCCACCGACAAGAACCACGACGCGATCCACGGCGAGCGCCAGGGCGCGTTCGGATTCTTCGAGGCGCGCACCGATGCCGCCGCCGCCGCGCTCCTTGCCGCCGCCGAGACGTGGGCGCGCGGGGAAGGCGCGGCGATCATGCGCGGACCGCTCTCCTTCACCACGAACGACGAGTGCGGCCTCCTGGTCGAGGGCTTCGACCGGCCGCAGCCGCTCCTCATGCCCTACAACCCGCCCGAATACGGCCCATGGATCGAGGCGAGCGGCTACGCGAAGGCGAAGGATCTCTACTCGTTCACGATCGACGCCCCGTATCGCCCCACGCCCACGTTCCAGCGCGTGGCCGACATGGCGCGCCGCCGCTCGGGCGTCGTGACGCGCCCGATCGACATGAAGCGGTTCGACGAGGAGTTGGCGCGCGTGAAGGAGATCTACAACGGCGCGTGGGAGAAGAACTGGGGCTTCGTGCCGATGACCGACGCCGAGATCGACCACATGGCGAAGCAACTGAAGCCGGCCGTCGTGCCGGAGTTCATCCGCTTCGCGGAGATGGAGGGGCGAACCGTCGCGTTTCTCCTCTACGTGCCCGACGTCAACCTCGTCCTCAAGCCGGCGCGCGGGCGGCTCCTCCCGTTCGGCATCTTCCATCTCCTGCTCGGACTTCCTCACATACGCGAGGGACGGCTCATGGCGCTCGGCGTGATTCCGGAATTCCGCCGCACCGGCCTCGCCCCCGCGCTCGTCACCGATCTCGGCGACGCGCTCATGAAGAAGGGCTACCGGCGCACCACGATCGGATGGACGCTGGAGGACAACGACGCCGTGAACAGTCTCATCACCAATTACGGCAGCGTCCGCAGTTCGGTGCACCGGATCTACGCGAAGCCGCTCGCCGCGTGAGCGAGACCGCGCCTACGCCCGCGTCCGCCGTGGGGCCGCCGCCCGCTCCCTCGCCCGACGCGCCGCTGGCGGTGGTGACCGGCGCCTCCGGCTTCGTCGGAAGCCACGTGGCCGACGAACTCCTCCGCGGCGGCGCCCGCGTCCGCTGCCTGCTCCGCCGCACGTCGTCGCGGCGGTGGCTCGAGGGGAAGCCGCTCGAAATCGTCACGACCTCGCTCGACGACCCCGCGGCGCTCGCCGAGGCGGTGGCCGGCGCGACCTGGATCGTCCACGCCGCCGGGCTCACCAGCGCGCGAAACGCCGCGGAGTTCCACGAGGGGAACGTCGGCGGCACCGAGCGGATGATCCGCGCCGCGCTCACGGTCGGCCCGTCGCTTCGCCGCTTTCTCTTCATCTCGAGCCAGGCGGCCGCGGGCCCGAGCCGCGACGGCCTGCCGGTCGGCGAGTCGCATCCGACGCGCCCCGTCTCGCCCTACGGCGAGAGCAAGCTCCGCGCGGAGGAGCTGGTGCTCCAGATGCGAAACCGTCTCTCCGTCTGCTCCATTCGTCCGCCCGCGGTCTACGGCCCCCGCGACGAAGCGACTTTCAAGATCTTCGCGGCCGTGAAGCGCCACGTCCAACCGGTGCTCCGCCGCGGCGGTCGATTCTCCCTCGTCCACGTGGAGGACCTGGCGCGCGCCTGCCGCCTCGTGCTCGAGGACGATCGCGCGTCCGGCGAGGTCTACTTCGTTTCGGAGCCCGACACGACCGACTACGAGCGGATCGGCAACGCGGCGAAGCTCGCGCTCGAGACGTGGGCGTTTCGCGTGGAGCCGCCGTCGTGGCTCCTCACGTTCGGCGCCTTGGCGGGGGAGGCGATCGGCGCGCTCACGAACCGCCCGGCCTTCCTCTCGCGCGAGAAGCTTCGCGAGATCCAGTCGGGGGATTGGATCTGCTCCTCGGCGAAGATCCGCGCCGATCTCGGGTGGACACCCCACATGACGCTGAACGCCGGGTTCCGGCAGACGGCGGCCTGGTACCGCGAGGCGGGCTGGCTGTAGTAGACTCGCCGGGTGGGGTTGCGGACTCGGCCGGAGCCGGCGCCCCGCGGAAGGACCCTTGGTGCGCCGCACCCGCTTCGCCTCCGTTCTCGCCGCCGCGTGCATGGCTCTGATCGCCGCCGCCGCCGCGCCCAACGCCGCCGCCGCGCCCAACGCCGCCGCCGCGCCCAACGCCGCCGCCGCGCCGCCGATCTCCCGGAACGTCACGCTCCACGCGCATCTCGACGACTATCCCGCCTACTCCGCCCTCACCGCCTACGTGCATCCCGACGGGCGCGAATACGCCGTCGTCGGGACCGCCGGCGGCACGTCGATCGTGAACGTCACGAATCCGGACGCCTGCTACGAAGTCGGGTTCATTCCGGGGCTGAGCAGCCAGTGGCGCGAGATGAAGTCGTATCGCCAGTGGATCTACATCACGACCGAGGCGGCGGGCGGGGGCATCCAGATCGTGCGCATGACCGATCCGGAGAACCCGGTGCTCGTCCGGCTCTGGGCCGGGTCCTTCAATCGCGCGCATACGCTCGCCGTCGACACGACGCGGGCGCTCCTCATCGCGAACGGCACCCGGTACGACAACGTGCCGATGGGGATGCGGATCCTCTCCGTCGAGGATCCGGAGAATCCGGCGGAGATGAGCGTCTACGGCGACGACTACGTGCACGACTCGTGGGTGCGAAGCGACACGCTCTACGCGTTCTGCATCCGAAGCGGCGTCGCGCGCGTCTTCGATCTGGGCGAGCCCTACCTTCCGCACGAGATCACGGCCTGGGGGTATCCGAACGCGGCCACCCACAGCGGCGAGACCTCCCGCGACGGGCGGTGGCTCTATGTCTGCGACGAGCGGAACTACAGCACGCTGAAAGTCTTCGACATGGCGAGCCCCTACTTCCACGAATTGACCGAGGAGCGGACGGTGAACCCGCTCGCCATCGTGCACAACGTCCACGTGAAGGCCGATACGGCCTTCGTCTCCTGGTACACGGAGGGAGTTCGCCTCTTCGATGTCGCGGAGCCGTCGCTCCCCACGGAGTGGGGCTGGTACGACACGTACGGCGGCTTCTCGGGCGGCTTCCACGGCGTCTGGGAAGTCGCGCACTTTCCCTCGGGCACCTTCATCGCGAGCGACATCGAGAGCGGGCTCTTCGTCTTCCGGGCCGACCCGAACTACGGGACGGTGAAGTTGGCGGTGCACGACGGGACCTTTCAGCCGGTGGCGGGCGCGGACGTCGTGCGCGCGGGATCGGCGGTGGAGCCGGGCGGCTCGGGCGGCGGCGACTCCACGCGCACGCAGGGGCGCGGCTACGCGCGGCTCGCGCTCTCGCCCGGCGCCCACGAACTCGTCGTCTCCAAATTCGGCCGCGCGACCGTGCGCGTACCGGTGATCGTCGCGCGCGGCTCGCGCGAGACGATCGAGGTGGCGCTCCTGCCGGCGCCCTCGTCGCCCGTCGGTGGCCGGGTCGTGCGGCTCGGCGACGGCGAGCCGATTCCGGGCGCGACGCTCGGCGCCGCGGGCACGCCGCTTCACGCGACCTCCGACGCGAACGGCGGCTATGCGCTCGGGGCCGTTCCGCTCGGGACCTATCGATTCCAATGCCGGCGGCCCGGCTACGCGCCGCTCGAACGGGCGGGCGCCGTGCTGGCCGGCGCCTCGAGAGACGACGAGTGGGCGCTTCTGCCGGCGGCGTGGTACGACTCGTGCGACACCGATCGCGGCTGGTCCTTCTTCACCACCGGCGATCACGCGGGAACGGGAATTTGGGAGCGCGGACTCCCGCGCGGCACCTCGAACCCCGCGTTGAGCGCCACCGCGCCGTCGCGCGCCCCGCGCGATCCGCGGCTCGCGCCGACGCACGAGGGAGAAGAGGAGGGCGTCGACGCGCTGGCGATCGGTCCGGTGGCGCCGGGGTACGACGCCTCGCCCGGCGGGAGCGGCGCCTGCTTCGTCACCGGGAACGCCTCGTCGGCGAACGACGTCTCCGCCGACGACGTCGACGGAGGTCGGACGACCCTCACGTCGCCGCCTTTCGATCTCACGGCCATGGAGGACCCGATCGTCGGTTTCGATCGCTGGTACTACATGAGCACGCCGGGGGAGCCCGACTCGTTCCTCGTGGAGTTGAGCGGGGACGGCGCGAACTGGACGGCCGCGCGCGTGATCCGCGAGAGCGATCCCGCGTGGCGATTCGAGACGATCCGCGTGAAGGACTTCCTGGCGCCGACGGCCGCCACGCGAGTCCGCTTCGTCGCGCAGGACGACCTGCCGGCGGGAATCGTGGAGGCGGCCGTCGACAACGTCGCCATCTGGGACGGCACGCTGCTTTCGTCGCCCGTGCCGACGCCGACGCCGGCCCCCGGCGCGCCGCCGGTGCTCGACGCGCCGCGGCCGAATCCGACGCGGAACCTCGCCGTCTTCACGCTTCGGCTCTCGCGCCCGGGCACGGCGCGCGTGGCGGTCTACGACGTCGCCGGGCGCCTCGTGGCGACGCTCTGGGACGGGCCCGCGCCGGCGGGGTACCTGCCGCTGTCGTGGGACGGGCAAGACGCGCGGGGACTCCAGGCGAGGAGCGGCGTCTATTGGATCCGGGCCGACGCGGCGGGAACGAAGCTCCTTCGCCGCGTGGTGCGCGTGCGGTGACCGGCGGCCACTCGCGGGACGCGGGTCGGCGGCTCGTCGGCCGCTAGAAGATCGAGAACTTCAGGTACTTCTTCGGGTTCTTCTCGATCTCCGCCATGAGCCGCTTCATCGAGGCGACGAGCGCGGCCGTGTCGTCGTAGAGCGTGGAGTCGGCCACGGCCTTTCCGATGCTTCCCCGACCCGATTCGATGACGGTGAGCACCGAGTCGAGCCGCGCGCTCATCGAGACGAGGCGCTCGTGGAGATCGCCGTTCGTGATCAGTTTGGCGGCGGTGCCCTCGCCGTGCTGGAGCCGATAGGTGAGGCTGTCGAGGGAGTTCGCGACCGAGAGCATCCGCTCCGACACCTTCGACTGCGTCTCGGTGAGCCGCAACGTGAGCGTGTTCGCGTTCCGCGTCATCTCCACGATCGACTCGTAGAGCCGGTCGTCCTCGCTCAGCCGCCCGAGCGTCCCGCTTCCCGCCGCGAGCCGGCGCCCCGCCTTGTTCAGCGATCCGAGGAGCATCGAGAGGCTGTCGGCCATTCCTTCGGCGCGCCCCATCAACTGTTGCGGATCGGACGCCACGCGCGTCGAGATCTCGTCGTCGCGCGTGATGACGGGCTTCGACTCGTCGCCCGATTCGAGCGCGAGGTAGAGATCGGCCAGGAATCCGACCGTCGTCACGCGGGCGGTCGCCCCCTGATGGAGCCGCGCGCGCGTGTTCTTCTTCACGCCGAGCAGCACGACCACGCCGTTCGTCTCCTTCTCGAGCCGAATCTCCCGCACGGTCCCGACGGGCACGCCGTTCAAGCGGACCGTGCTCCCCGATTCGAGCCCCGCCGAGCTCTTGAAGCGGAGCGAGATGTTCTCCTCCGGGCCGAGCCGGAAGGCGCCCGATTGGAACGTGGCCCAGAGCAGGAGCGCCATGGCGACGAGCGCCGCCAGGCCGATCTGGAGCTTCATGAACGGGACGCGCCCCGTACGCTTCACGCCCTACCTCCTTCAGGGGATGTGGCCGAGGGCGGCGCCGGTGGGCCCGGGACCGCCTGAAATTGTCGCTGCGCCGCGCCGATGGCTTTTCGGAAGGGCGCCAGGAATTCCTGAATGAACGGCGACCGGTCGCGCGCCAGCTCGCCCGGCGTGCCGTCGAAGACGACGCGGCCCTTCTCGAGCACCGTCACGCTGTCGGCAACCTTGAACGCGTCGGCGATGTCGTGCGTCACCATGATGGCCGTCTTCCCGAGCGTGTCGCGCAGGCGCACGATGAGATCGGAGATCCGCTCCGCGCTCTGCGGGTCGAGGCCGGTCGTCGGCTCGTCGTAGAGGAGCACGACCGGATCTCGCGCGGCGAGCGCGCGCGCGATCGCCACGCGCCGCTGCATGCCGCCCGAGAGCTGATCGGGCATGCGGTCGATCAGGTAGGGATCGAGCCCCACCAATTCCAGGAATTGCCGCACCCGACCCTCCACGTCGCCTTCCTCGTCTCCGTTCGCCTCGAGCAGCGCGTAGCCGACATTCTCGCCCACCGTCATCGAATCGAACAGGGCTCCCTGCTGGAAGACCATCCCCATCCGAGCGCGGATCTCCCGCAGCCGCGCCGGCGTCACCTGCGTGAGGTCCTCGCCGTCGAAGAAGATCGAGCCGGCGTCGGGCTGGTAGAGGCCCAGGAGCAATCGGAGAATCGTGCTCTTGCCCGAGCCCGACGGCCCCAGGATGACAGTCGTCTTTCCGCGCGGCACGCGGAAGGAGACGTCGTGGAGGATCGAATTTCCCTCGATGGAAAAGTCGACGCCTCGGAACTCGATCATGCGCTCTCTCGCCTCACCATCCGAGGATCCGGAAGAGGACGCGCGTGCAGACCACGTCGGTGACTAGGATGCCCACGGAGGCGATGACCACCGATTCGGTCGTGGCCACGCCGACCCCCTTCGCGCCCCCTTCGGAGCGAAAGCCCTTCCAGCACGACGTCGTGACGATGAGGATGGCGAAGAAGAAGGGCTTCAGCATGCCGACGAGCACGTTCTTCGGCGTCAGGTACTGAAGCGCGCCGATCCAGTACGACTCCCACGAGAGATGATACTGGAGTCCGACGAAGCCGCCGCCGATGACCGCGAGGGCGTCGCTCAGCACGGTCAGGATCGGGAGCGCGATCAGGAGCGCGATGGTGCGGGGGACGACGAGGCGCCGGATCGGATCGGTGCCGAAGGCGACCAGCGCGTCGATCTGATCGCTCGAGCGCATGGCGCCGAGTTCGGCGGTGATGCCGGCCGACATGCGCGACGCCACCACCATCCCCGTGAGCACCGGCCCGAGCGCGCGCACGACCGAGATGACCATGAAGTGCCCCAACTGGCTCTTCGCGCCGGAATTCGAGAGTTCGCGCGCCAGCTGGATGGCCAGCGCCTGGCCCGCGACGATTGCCGAAATGAGGACGATCGTGAGCGAGCCGATGAGCGCGAAGTGGAGCTGATGCATCGTCTCCCGGGCGTAGAAGGGGCGGCCCAGGCAGCTCCGAAGCGTCTCGAACGTGAAGAGCGTGTAGTCCTGGACGGTCTCGACGAGGCGGCGAAACCACTCCAGCGGCGCGAACGTCACCGGCACGGCACCATCCTTCGATCGGGAGGCGCCGCGCGGCGCGGCGCCCTCAGCCCCGTTTGCGGTCCTTGGGGAGGGTCCCGAAGATGACGTCCCAGAGCGGGGAACTCACCCCGAAGCGATCGTCCGGGGTCTTGAAATGATGGAGGAGATGATACCGCTTGAGGTACCGGAGCGCCCCCCCTTTCATGGGGAGATGGTGCTCGGCGTAGTGGAGCATGTCGTAGGCGAGGTAGCCGGTGACGAATCCCGCGTAGAGGGGCGCCACCCACTGCGGCGCTCCCAGGAGAACGCCGAGCCCGACGTGGAAGAGCGCGTAGAAGCCAAACGCCAGCGGAATGCTCAGAATGGGCGGCATGACGAGGCGCGTCTTGCACTGCGGCTGCTCGTGATGGACCCCGTGGATGAGGAACCAGACGCGCTGGAGGAATCGCCCCTTCGGCTCGTAGTGGAAGACGTAACGGTGCATCACGTACTCGGTCAGCGTCCAGACGGCCACACCGGTCCCGAAGACGAGCGTCAGTTCACCCAACGCCGGCATCCCGCCGAGCGTTTCGAACCCGCGGGCGAGGAAGAAGAGCACCACCGGCACGAAGAGGAGGAGCACCGTCGCGGGGTGGATGTGCGTGAAGAACTCGAGTAGGTCCGACTTGAAGAGGCGGATCGGCTCCTCGTCGTGGCGGATGATGGGCGGAGCGTGATCGACGCGAGCCATGGGGACCGGAACCTCCTTGTGACGTCCCGGGGGACGCCGTCCGTGGTGCGATGTTGCCTGGGCCGAAATGATAGGGGCCGCCCCCCTGCCGGTCAACCGGCGTAGACCCCCCGAACGCGACCTGACAGAATGCGCGGAGAACGGCTATCATTTAGTCATGCCGTCGCTTCCGCCGTTCCGTGTGAACGAAATCTTCCTCTCCGTCCAGGGCGAGGGCCTGCACGTCGGGGAGCGGACCGCCTTCTTGCGGTTCTACGGATGCCCCCTGCGCTGCCGGTGGTGCGACCAGCCGGAGGCGCTGGCCCACACGGGGGTCGGCCGGTTCGAGACCCTCTCCGCCGTGGAAGTGCGGGACCGGCTCGCCGAGTTCCCGGACGTCCGGCGGCTCTGCCTCACGGGCGGGGAGCCGGTGATCGCGCCGGCGGCCTCGCTGACCTGGCTTCTCGACGATCGGCGGCGCGCCGGCTGGTGGTCCTCCATCGAGACGAGCGGAGCACGCGTGGTCGAGGAGCTCTTCGATGCCGTCGATTTCTGGACGGTGGCGCCGAAGGGTCGCTCGGCCGCGACGTTCAAGGGCGATCCGGTCGAGGCTCAGTTGCCGACCCTCCACCGCTTCGCGTCGCTGCCCGAAGCGCGGCGGCAGTTCAAGTTCGTGATCCAGGGCGAGGAGGACGTGGAGGACGCCGTGCGGATCCTCGACGGGCTCGCCTACCGGGGCGCGGTCATCCTCCAGCCGGAGCACGGCTCGGGCGACGGGCGGCGCGTCTTCGACTGGTGGCCGTGGGATCGCTATCCCGAGGCGCGGCTGATTCCGCAGACACACAAACAGGTGGGGCTCCATTGACGCCGCGTGGCGGAGCGGCCCCGAGCGAGGGACGATGAAGGTACGGCTGACGAGGGAGTTCGGTTTCGAGGCCGCGCATCATCTGCCGCGCGCGCCGGAGGGGCACAAGTGCCGCCGGCTGCACGGCCACTCGTTCCGCGTCGAGATCACGGTGGCGGGGGAGGTCGATCCCGCGACCGGCTGGTTCCTCGACTACGGCGTCATTCGCGAGGCGATCGAGCCGGTCCGACTCCAGCTCGACCACTACTGCCTGAACGACATCGCGGGCTTGGAGAACCCGACCTCCGAACACGTCGCGCGGTGGATCTGGGAGCGGCTGAAGCCGGGCCTCCCCTCCCTCGCGCGCATCACCGTCCACGAGACCTGCGAGAGCCGGTGCGAGTACGAGGGGGGATAAGGAGACCATGATGAGAGCGACCGTCGCCGATGCGCTGGAACGGATTCCGACCGAGGATGGAAAGCGATTCGCGAGTATCTTTTCCCACGGGACGCTTCAGGTGGAGTTCTACGCCCCGCGCGGCGGCGATCACCAGAAGCCGCACACGCGCGACGAGGTCTACGTGGTGATCGCGGGGAGCGGCAAGTTCATGAACGGCGGCGCGCGCCGCCCGTTCGGCCCCGGCGACTTCCTCTTCGTCCCCGCGGGCGTGGAGCATGGGTTCGAGGAATTCACCGACGACCTGGCGGTCTGGGTGATCTTCTACGGCCCCGAAGGGGGCGAGGCCGCGACCGCCGGACCTCGCCCCTGATCGGGCGCCTCGCGCCGGAGCGCCCCGCTTACTGAGGCTTCGGCAGGTTCTGCGCGTCCCACGCCGGCGGCGGCGGGAAGGTGACGCGCGCCACGGTCGCAGCCGTGCCCGGCGGAATGCGGTCGGGCATCTTGTGGACCACGGGCGGCAGGCTCTTCAAGAACGCCGCGAGCGCGTGGGCGTCCTCGTCGCTCAGGTGCGCGTACATCGGCCAGGGCATCGGCGGCATGAGCGGCGTGTGATCGGGCCGGATTCCCGTCCGGATCGCCGTCACGATGTCCTCCTCGCTCCACGATCCGATGCCGGTCTCCATGTCGGGCGTGAGATTCCGCGGGAACGACACGCCCCACGGACCTTCCCAGCCGAGTTCGCTTCCCGAGAGCATGCGCGTCGTGTCGGGCGCGCCGTAGAGCCCGCCCGGCGAGTGGCAGTCGTGGCAGGCGGAGGTGTAGGAGATCTGCTTCCCGCGCGCGATCTTCTGCTCGAGGGTCATCTCCACCTTCACCGGCTCCGGCGCCTTCGCGCAGCCGAACGCGGCGACCGCCGCCACGGCGACGCTAATGGCGACCCACGCGCGCGCCGCGGCGCCGCGGCCCGATCGACGAGTTGATTCGGTTCGATTCCCGGCGATGCTCTTCATCGAAATCCTCCCCCTCAAAGGTCGATGGCGAAACCGCGCCGCCGCGAAATCTAGCCGACACGGCGCGATTTCGCCAGGGGGGTCTCGAGGGGGCGCGGCGGGAAGGGCTCGCCGGAGGGGCCGCGGCCGCGCGGGGCGTCAGGCGCTGCGGAGGATGCGCTCGGCGGTCTTCTCGGCGTCCTCGAGGAGATTGCCGACGGAGACGCCGCGGAACCCGTTCCCGGTGAGGTGAAGGCCCGGGTGGGCGTCGAGCCGGCTGGCGATCCCGCCGATCAGCGCGCGATGCCCGACCTGGTACTGCGGGATGGCGTCCTCCTGGCGAACGATCCACGTCCGTTCGGGGCCGCGGTGGAGTCCCACCATCTTGTCGAGCGCCTTCATGGCGAGGGCGACGAGTTCGTCGTCGCGCCTCGTCACGAGGTCGGGGCGTTCGGCGCCCCCCATCATGACGCGGACGAGGACGTGCCCCTCGGGCGCGCGATCGGGGAAGAGGTTCGATTCGAAGAGCGCGCCGAGGATGTTCAGGTCGTCGCCCGGCCCCGGCGACGCGAGGAATCCGTAGCCGTCGGGCGTTCCGCGGAACGCATCCCGCTGGAAGCCGAGCGCGACGACGTTGAGTCCCGCCGACGGGATCGACTCGAGGTCGCGCGCCGACTCGGCGTCGAGCGAGCGAAGGAGCGACGCGCTCGTGCGGGGCGCCGTGCTCAAGACGACCGCGTCGGCCTCGAGCGACTCGCCGCTCGCGAGGCGGAGCCGGAAACCGCCGCCGTCGCGCTTCGCGAGGTCGAGCGCCGGCGTGCGAAGCCGGAGCGAGGGTCCGAGCGGCTTCGCGAGCGCGTCGGTCAGCGACTCCATCCCGTCGCGGAGCGTCCAGAGCGCGCGCCGGCCGGGTCCCGAGGCCGCGGCCATGCCCGGCGCCTTCTTCCCGCGGGCGCGCGCCTCCTTCCCGGCCGCCATCATCGCGACAACGAGCGAGCGGTGCTTCCGCTCCATCTCGCGCATGATCGGAAACGCGGAGTCGAGCGAGAGGCGGCGCGCGTCCCCCGCGAAGACGCCTCGCACGACGCTTCCGATGAGCGCGATCGCCGCCTCCTCGCCGATGTGGCGAACGGCGTAGTCGTGGACCGTTTCGTCATGCGCCACGCGGCGGGCGTAGAAGGGTTCGAGGAGGACGCGAAGGCGGCCTCCGGGCGAGAGTCCGCCGAAGCGGAGGAAGGAGACGGGGTCGAGCGGGACCAGGTGAAGCCGCCCGTTCCGCGCGATGTAGCGCCGCGCGGCGTCGGAACGGGCGAGGATGCGCGAACCGGCGAGTCCCACTTCCTCGGCGACGCGCCAGGCGGCGCCGTCGGCGCCCTGGATGGCGTTCGCGGCCCACTCGATCGTCCATCCGGCGTCACGCGTCGTCCGGATGCGGCCGCCCGCGCGGGGCGCCGCGTCGAGCACCTGGACGTCGAGCGGGATCGACTGGCGGGCGGCGTCGCGCCGGAGCGCGTGCGCGGTCGCGAGACCGGCCACGCCGGCGCCCACGATCACGACGCGGCGCATCAGTGGGTGACGAGGTCGGGCGCGCTCGGCGCGGAGGCCGGGGCCGCCGCCGGGGCGGGCAGCCGCGGCTCCACGATCGCCGCCAGCGCGTCGAGGAAACGCGGCTCGGCGTTCAGCGCGGCGGCGCGGACGAACGTCGTGACGCCCCGCGCGCGCGCCTGGTCGCCGTACTGCTGGTCGATCTCGTAGAGCGTCTCGATGTGGTCGGAGACGAACGAGATCGAGACGACCACGATCTCCTTCACCCCTTCGGCGCCGAGGCGGTCGATCGTCTCCTCGGTGCTCGGCCCGATCCAAGGAACGGGGCCGACGCGGCTCTGGTAGGCGAGGATGGTCGGGAGCCCCGCCGTCGCGGGCACGCGGGCGAGGAGTCCCGCCATCGTGGCCTTGATGTGGTCGCAGTAGGGATCGCCGTCGTCGATGAAGTGCTGCGGGAGGCCGTGGGCGCTGATGAGGATCGTCGGCTTGGACCCGGGCGGAAGTCCCGCCATGAGTTCGGCGAGCGGCGCGGCCATCGCGTCGAGATAGGCGGGATGGTCGTACCACGCCTCGATCGTCTCGAGCGGGAGTTTCGAGCCGCGGCGCTTCAGCACGCGCCGGAGTTCCGCCACGCTCGATCCGGTCGTCGCGATCGAGTAGTGCGGGTACATCGTGAGCGCGAGCAGCCGGTCGCAGCCGGCCTTCTCCAACTGGTCGAGCGCCTCGTCGGTCGTGGGGTGCCAGTAGCGCATGGCGAGCGCGAACTCCACGTCGTGCCCCTTCGCGCGGAGCCGCTCCACCATGCCGCGCCCCTGCAGCGTGCTCCAGCAGACGATCGGCGAACTCCCGCCGATGCGCGCGTAGTTCTCCTGCACTTCCTTCGTCCGGCTGTAGGCGATCATCCGCCCGATGAAGAACTGCCCGATGGGGCCCCCGGGGAGCTTGATGATCTCCCGGTCGCTGAAGAGCCGCGTCAGGAACGGCCGGACCGCGTCGAGGCTGTCGGGCCCGCCGAGATTGAGGAGCAGAATGCCGGTCTTCGCCATGGGCTAGACGGTGCGCGAGAAGACGGGCTTCTCGCCTCCTTCTTGTTTCTTGAGATAGGCGTCGAACGCCATGCAGGCGTTCCGAACGAAGAGGCGGCCCGATTCGGTGACCTCGATCGAGCGCGGCGTGCGCGTGACGAAGCCGTGGCCGACGAGCCCGTCGTCGAGTTCCTTCAGCGATTCGGCGAAGTAGGACGCGAAGTCGATGCCGTACGCGCGCTCGATCGCCGGGATGTCGAGGTGGAAGTTGCACATGAGGCTCTGGATGACGTCGCGGCGGAGTTCGTCGTCCTTGCTCCGTTCGAAGCCCCGCTCGATGGGGGGCTCGCCCCGGTCGAGGGCGTCCTTGTAGCGGTTCAGCTTCTTCGTGTTCTGCGCGAAGGCGCCGCCGATGTCGCCGATGGAGGAGACGCCGACGCCGATGTAGTCCTTGGCCGGGTGCGTCGTGTAGCCCATGAAATTGCGGTGGAGCGTGTGCTCGCGCGCGGCCACGGCCAGCGAATCGTCCTTCACCGCGAAGTGGTCCATGCCGATCTGCTGGTAGCCCGCCTGCGTGAAGAGCTCGTACGCGATGCCGAAGAGCTGCAGTTTCACGTCCCGCGGCGGCAGGTCCTCGAGGCGGATCGCCTTCTGGTGCGCCTTGATCCAGGGAACGAAGGCGTAGGAGTAGACGGCCACGCGGTCGGGGCGCAGTTCGAGCGCCTGCTCGATCGTCTTCCGGAACGTCTCCGGGGTCTGGTGGGGCAGGCCGTAGATGAAGTCGAAGTTGATCGACTCGAAGCCGAGTTCGCGCATGTAGAGGTGGAGGTCCTTCGTGATCGGGAAGGACTGGTAGCGGTTCACCGCGTCCTGGACGTCTTCGTCGAAATCCTGGACGCCCATCGAGATCCGGTTGAAGCCGAGTTCCCGGAGGAGTTCCGCCTGGCGGCGCGTGGTGACGCGCGGGTCGACCTCGATGGCGATCTCGGCGCCGGGGGCGAACGTGAACTGCTTCGCGAGCGCGTTCCAGACGCGCTTCATCTCGTCGAGCGTGAGGTAGGTCGGCGTGCCGCCGCCCCAGTGGTACTGCACGAGTTCACGCCGCTTCCCGAGATGCTTGCCGACGATCTCGATCTCCCGTTCCAGGTCGTCGATGTAGGCGGAGGCGACCCCCTGCTTCTGCGTGACGATCACGTTGCAGCCGCAGAAGGTGCAGCGCTCGCGGCAGAAGGGGAGATGGACGTAGAGCGAAAGGGGCTCGCCCGGCTTCTGCGACGCCTCCTCCAGTTTCTCGATGTAGCGCTTCGGTCCGAACTCCTCGTGGAATTCGATGGCCGTCGGGTAGGACGTGTAGCGCGGTCCCGGGCGGTCGTACTTCGCCAGCATCTCGGCGGTCAGCGCGGCGACGTTGCTCATGACGCGGCTCCCTTGGGGGCGGCGCGGAAACGCTTCACGGTGTCGACCAGGAGCGCCACGTTCTCGAGCGGCGTGTCGGGGAAGATGCCGTGCCCCAGGTTGAAGATGTGCCCCGGCCGCCCCGCGTTCTCGCGGAGGACCGTCTCGGCCTGCGTCACGATCGTGGTCGGCGAGCCGAGGAGGACCGCCGGATCGAGATTCCCCTGCACGCCGCGGTCGTTGCCGAGGACGGCGCGCGCATGGCGCATCGAGACCCGGTAGTCGATGCCGAAGACGTCGGCGCGCACGTGGCGAAGCGCCTCCAGATGCCCCGTGCCGGGCGCGAGGGCGAAGTAGATGGTCGGCGTTCCCTTCGGGAGCGCGGCCAGGACGCGGTCGGTCCACGTGGCGGCGATGCCGCCGAAGAGATGCGGCGGAAGCCAGCCGGCCTGCGTGTCGAAGAGCATCACCGCGTCGGCGCCGGCCGCGATCTGCACTTTCAGATAGTCGATCGTCGCGTCGGTGAGGAACTCGAGGAGCGCGAGGAACGCCTCGGGCTCGCGCGCCAGGAAGGCGCGCGTCTTCGCCATGTCGCGCGAGCCGCCCGCCTCGATGAGATAGGCGGCGACGGTGAAGGGCGCGCCCGCGAAGCCGATGAGCGGCACGCGGCCCGCCAGCCGTTCCTTCACGGCGCGGATGACGGGACGGATGTGGGGGAGGCCCGCGT
>DASTSZ010000368.1:0-5299 GCA_035760425.1 Candidatus Eiseniibacteriota bacterium
TCTCGCCGACTTCGTCGAGGAAGAGCGTGCCGCCGTTCGCGAGCTCAAGCAGTCCCTGCTTCTGCTGGCGCGCGTCGGTGAAGGCCCCCTTCTCGTGGCCGAAGAGTTCCGACTCCAGGAGTTCGCGCGGAATGGCGGCGCAGTTCAGCTCGAGGAGCGCCTTGTCGCTGCGCGCGGAGAGTTCGTGGATGAGATGCGCGATGAGTTCCTTGCCCGAGCCGCTCTCCCCTTCGATCAGGACGCTCGTCGATTCGCTCGTCGCGACCTGCTCGACCATGTGGAAGACGCGCTGCATGGCGGGGCTCTCCCCGCGGATGAAGTCGCTCCGGACGCGCGCGGTCTTCTGCTGGCGGTGGTGCTGGACTTCCCGGCCGAGCCGCTGCGACGCGAGTTCGCGGTCGAGGACGAGGAGCAGCTCCTCGCGGATCGGCTTTCCCTTCGTGAGGTAGTCGCGCGCGCCGAGCCGCATGGCGCGGACGGCGGTCTCGTGGTCGGGCTCGCCCGTGAGCATGACCACGATCTGGTCGGGCCACTGCTCCTTGATCTTCTGCAGCACCTCGACGCCGCTCTTGTCGGGGAGGCGGATGTCGAGGAGCACGAGATCGACCGCCTCCCGCTCGAGCACCTTCAGTCCCGCGCCGCCCGATTCGGCCGTGAGGACGTGGTACCCCTCCGCCTCGAGATCGCGCGGCAGGAAGTAGCGGATCGTGTCGTCGTCGTCGATCAGTAGGATGGAAGCCTTCGGCATGCGCGTCGCCTCTTATTCCTGAGCGCCGGGTAGCGCCACGCGGAATCGCGTCCCGCGGCCCGGCTCGCTTTCGACCTCGATGGTCCCGCCGTGCCGCTGCACGATGCCGTGCGCCACGAAGAGCCCCAGGCCGGTGCCCTTCGCCTTCGTCGTGTAGAAGGGCTCGAAGATGCGCGCCTGCTGTTCCGGCGCCATGCCGGCGCCGGTGTCCTCGACGGTCACCATCACTTCCGGGAGCGTCGAGCGGCGGACGGAGCGGATCGTGATCCGGCCGCCCGGCGGCGTGGCATGGATGGCGTTCTCGACCAGGTTCAGGAAGACCTGCTGGACCTGGTCGGCGTCGACCATGGCATCGGGCCACCTATCGGCACCTTCGAGGGCGATCGTGACCCCGGAGGTTTCGGCCGCCCCGGCGAGGCTCCGGACCACCCGATCGACGATTTCCCGCACCGGCGTCCGGGCCAGGGCGAGTTCACGCGGCCTGGCGGCCGTGAAGAGGTCCTGGATGATGGTATTGAGCCGGACCACCTCCCGGAGGATGAAGGTCACGCTCTCGTGGCGCTCGTCCTCGGGGGGAAAGCCGCGGCTCAGGTACTGGACGCCGGTGGCGATGCCGGTGAGCGGGTTTCGGAGTTCGTGGGCGACGCTCGAAACGAACCGGCCCACGGCCGCCAGGCGGTCGAGCTGGCGGATCCGCTCCTCCATCCCCTTCAGGCTCGAGAGGTCGACGAGAGTCCCGACGGCGCCCCGGATCCGGCCCTCCCCGTCGCGCAGGGGCGACGTCCGCACTTCGACCGGAACCGAGGTCCCGTCGGCGCGCACCACGTCGTGCTCCGTGCGATCGGTCTCGACGCCGAGTTCGAGGCTGCGAACCAGGGACTGATGCCAGCTCCGGTCGGCCAAGAGCCTCGCGAGGGGCGTCGTGCGGACCTGATCCTTCGAGAGCCCGACGATCGACTCGGCCTCTCGATTCCACGTGAGGACGCGGCCCCGCTCGTCGATGGCCACGATCCCGAGCGGCAGTTCCTCGATGACGCCGTCGCGGAAGCGCGCCTCCAGGTCGAGCGCCTCGCGCAGGGCGAGCGTGATGAGGATCGGGCCGAGCGAGGGCGCGACCGCCTCGAGACTCGCGCGCCGCTCCGGCGGCAGCGTCCCTTCGACGCCCACGAGACCGGCCACGCGGCGGAATTGGCAGCGACCGCAGGCGCGGTGGCCGCCCGCCATTTCCTCCAGGGGGCCGCGCGAGAGCGCGCAGGTGGCGGTCGAGCCGATGGAACCGGGGCAGGCCGGCACTTCCCCCGTGAATCGATCGTAGGGAATCTCGCCGCGGATCGGGACCGTGTACCAGGGACCGCCCTTCCGCGAGCCCGTGGGGCCCGACCAGAGCGCGGGCTCCCCTTCCCCGAGGGCGATCCAGTGGAGCCAATCGGGGTGGAGCCACTGCAGGTGCACGCGCTCCGGACGCACGTCGCGCAGGGTCGGGTCGCCGGCGCGGAAGAGCGTGAACGCGGGCGGCTGCCCGTCGATGACGCCGATCCAGAGGCGGGGCTCGTCGAGCGCGCGTGCGAGGTAGTTCACGAGAAGCCCGTAACCCCGTCCCGGTTCGGAGCCCTCGGCGGTCGTGGCCATGAGTTCGGCCAGACCCTCGAGCTGAACGCGCGTGGCGAGTTCGCGCCGGAAGTTCCCTTCCAGATCGTGCAGCAAATAATCGACGAGGAATTCGAGCGACGCCGCGTCCGGCCCGTCGGGAGAACCCGGGACCTCGGGCGGCAAGGGAGGAAGGCCGCAGAGCGAGCGGATTTCTTCGGCGCGTTTCCACAGCCGCTCGACCGTGGCTCGCTGCGTGCTCCGTGTGGGTTGTCTCAAAGTGGAATCGCGAAGGGGGCGTTCGCTCCGTGAGCGCCGCATCCGCGTCTCGGGCCGCACGCTAGCATCGTGGCGCGACGGGGGTCAAGGAAAAGGCCCGGAAATGAAGAGGGCCGGCGCGAGGCCGGCCCTGCGTTCGTCTCGGATTCGCCGCGCGAGTCGCTCTAGTGCGCGCCCTCGCCGCGAGCCATCACCTTCACCGTCTGCGCCATGATCTTCAGGTCGAGAAGGAGGCGGCGGTGGCGCACGTAGTAGAGATCGTACTCGAGCTTCCGGTTCACGGTCTCGATCGAGGTGTCGTACTGCCACTTCACCTGCGCGAGCCCGGTGATGCCCGGGAGCGTGTTGCAGCGCTGCGGATAGTCGGGCAGCGTCTGCGTCAGTTCGACGACGAACTTCGCGCGCTCGGGACGCGGGCCGACGATGCTCATGTCGCCGCGCAGCACGTTCCAGAGCTGCGGGAACTCGTCGAGGCGCGTCTTCCGGAGGAAGGAGCCGACGCGCGTGATGCGCGAGTCGTTCTTGGCCGCCCAGACCGCGCCGGTGTGCTTCTCGGCGTCGGTGACCATGCTCCGGAACTTGTAGATCTTGAAGGGACGCCCGTAGCCCTCGCGGCGCCGGCGTTCCGGGGCGAGGCGAAGAATCGTCGCGCCCGAGCCGTTCGAAATCTCGGCGCGGGCATGGCCATTCCCCGACACGCGGTGTCCGCTCGGTTGGCGGCGGCGGTTGAGGCCGATGCGCTCCTGCGCGTAGATGATCGGGCCCTTGCTATCGAGTTTGATGGCGATCGCGATGAGCGCGAAGACCGGAAGCATGACCACGAGGCCGATGGCGGAAAGCACGACGTCGAGAGCGCGCTTGACCCAGGAATCGGGACGTACGCCGGTGTCGGGGGTTGCCTTGGGCTCGGGATATCCAGATGGGAGAATCATCTCTTGGCCACCGTCGTTGACACACTACTGCGCCGGGCGGGACTGTCCACTCGCGAGGAAAACAACGAGCAGCGCCATCGTGGCGCGGCGTCCATGGGCACCGGCACCATGAACCACCGTGGCGGGAGCATTTGCGGAAGGAGGCACACGTAGACCACGTTGCCTCATCTTGCCCCCACGTATCCTAAAGTATACGCGGCTCCGGGCGCGGGGTCAACGGCTTGCGACAACTATTTCTGCCGCAACCGCTTGCGCGGGGCTCCCTCGAGCGTGCGAGGGTCAGCGCTGGACGGTCTGGACGACGGCGCGGAAGGACATCCGCGCGAGCTCGGAGACCATGCCCTCGGCGCTGTCCTTCGACTTCATCTGCGCCAGGCGGATGGCGTAGCCGCCCTTCGGGTCGGCGACGATCGACGCGTCCTTCGTGCGGAAGCCGAGGAGTTGGAGCGCCTTCATCTCGGACTGCGCACTCTCCATGGAACTATAGCCGAGGAGAAGGACCGCGTGTTCGACGATCGGCTTCGCGGGCTTCGACTCCTTGGCCGGCTTGGCCGGAGGATCGTTCCCCGCGACGACGGCCGGAGCCTGCGTGGGCGCCGGCTTCGCGGGCGCGGGGCTCGCGGAGGCGGCCGCGGGCGTCTCGACGGGGCTCTTCGTGTCGGGCGCCGCCGCCGGCGCGGTCACGGGTGCGTCGGGCGCCGACGCGAGCGTCTTCGGGTCGGCCAACACGGCCACCGGGGTGGCGGCCTTTGGCGCCGGCTTCGGCGCGGTCGCGACCGAGGTCGGCTGCTTCGGCGGCGCCGGCGGAAGCGGCTTCTCCTTCTTCGGCGGCGCAGGCTTCGTCGGCGTCTCCTCCGCTCCGCCGCCGAAGCTGTAGCCGAAGGCGAAGCGCTGGACGTTGTCGAACTCGTCGCTCGGCGTCATCGCGTAGTCGAGCGAGACGGCGCCGAAGTGCACGCCGAGGCCGTACGAAAGGCCCGTGGCCGGGTCGTTCGACGTTCCGAGTTCGTGTCGGTAGCCGAGGCGAACCGAGACGTTCCGGTGCGCCTTGAACTCGGTGCCGAGGCGGACGTCGTCGTAGTAGTTGCGCGGCGAGTTGTAGTCGGCGGCGACGAGAAGCCGCTGCTGCAGGAAGCCACGGCTCACGCCGAACTTGATCTGCTGCGGGAGCGGGTACGAGGCCGCGTCGCTATACGAAAGGCTCGGCCCGAGATTCTGCGCGGCGAGTCCGACCGTCGTGCCGTAGAACGTCGCGGCGACGCCCAGGTCGGCGGCGACGCCGGTCGCCGAAACGGTCGCGAGATTCTGGCGGATCATCTTGAGGTTCGCGCCGACGTTCACTCCCCGCGCGATCGGACGCGAGAGGCCGGCCGTGAGCGCGAGATCGTAGACGCGGAAGGTGCCGGTGGGATTGTTGAATTCATCGACGCCCTGAATGCTCGGCATGTGGAAGTAGGCCGCCGAGATCGAGGCGACGCCGAGCTTCGAACCGAGGGGGCGCGCGTAGCCGACCCACTCGTAGGAGAGATCCTGGAGCCACGAGGCGTGGAGCGCGCCGACCTCGGGGTTCTGAATCGTGGCGAGCATGGCCGGGTTCCAGAACTGCGCGGTCACGCCCGTGGCGACGCCGGTCTGCGCGCCGCCCATGCCGGCGGAGCGCCCGCCGACCTCGAATTGGAGGAAGTCCGCCGACGTGCCACCGACCACCGCCGCCGACGCGAACCCACGTACGCCCGGGTACAGCAGTGTGGCC
>DASTSZ010000369.1:0-6455 GCA_035760425.1 Candidatus Eiseniibacteriota bacterium
GCATCCTCGCCGATCTCGGCTGTATCTACGACACAGGCGTGGCGAAGGGCTCGATGCCGCCGGGCGCACTTCCGCGGCTGACCGAGCGGGAGAAGCTGATCGTCACCCGCTGGATCGATCAAGGAGCGCACTCGCCGTGCAACCCATGAGGCGGTTCCGCGGCCCGCGTGCGCGGCGGCCGGACGTTCGAGCCGTCGCCGCACTCCTCGCGTTCATTGCGCTCCTCGCCGCCGCCTTCGCGCCGCGAGCCGGCGCCACGCCCCTCTATGCCGCGCGCGAGGGACGCACCTGCGACAATTGCCATCTCCGCCCGAACAACTGGAAGAACCCCGCCGTCTTCGACCGGAAGTGCACGCTCTCCTGCCAGGGCTGCCACGTCGACCCCGCGGGCGGCGGCATGCGCACCGCGGCGGGCCGCTTCTACGGGAGCGCCACGCTTCCGATGGTCGCGACGAACCCGCGCCCCACGCAGGATTGGGACGCCTGGATCGGGAAGTTCCTGTGGCGGAAGGATCGCGAGACCACCTTCAACGACAGCCTCCCGGAAGGACCCGTCGATTACGCGGCGTCGAAGGAGCCGCGCTTCGTCTCGCACGATCGCGCCGCGATCGGAGCGCCGATCGGCGGTTCGTCCATTCACGCGCCGTTTCGCGGGCGATACTTCAATCTGAACGCCGATCCCCTGCTCCGCGCGAGCTGGGATCTTCGCGTCGCGCTCCTGGTCGCGCAGGGCGCCCTCTTCTTCCCCATGCAGGCCGATGTCGCGCTGGCGCTCCATCCGGTCGAGCACGTCACCTTCCTCGGCAACGTCGGCGCGCGCGGCCGGTCGACGGGACTCTCCGACACGATCGACGACCCGAGCACGCCCTACCTTCGCGAGGGGTTCGTCCTCCTGCACGAGGCGCCCGGCAACGCGTACGTGAAGGCGGGACGATTCGTGCCGCAGTTCGGGCTGAAGGTCGACGATCACACGGCGCAGAACCGGCGCGCGTTCGAGCAGGACGGCTCGGTGCCCGACGCGCGCGTCACCGGCGTCGAGTTCGGCGCCAACCCGAACTACCCCTACGCGAACGTCTCGTGGTTCCGAAGCACGTCGGCCGCGCGCGTTCCCTCGGCGTTCGATCTCTTCGACACCGACGACACGCACGGCATGGCGGTGAACGCCGGGTATCGCGAACTCGGCTGGGGCGCGGGCGCGAGCGCGCTGCTCCACCGCCGCGCGCCGGCCGACGGCGGCGACGCCACGAGCTTCGCGCTCCACGGCGCGTTCAATCCCTGGTTCTACCGCCGGGGGCTGCCGCTCACCTATCAAGCCGAGTACGACTGGGGGCGCTGGGAGCGGACGAGCGGGCGGGAGACCTCGCGGCGCGGCTTCTGGCAGGAACTCGACTGGCGGGCGGGCAACGGGGTGAACCTCGTGCTGGCGCAGGACTGGGCCGATCCCGACACCGAGGTGAAGGACGATCACGCCTACCGCGTGACCGCCGGCGTGCAGGTGACGCCCTACACCGGCATCACGCTCGATCTACGCGCGCGCGCCCTCTTCCCCGCCTCCGGCGCCTCGGGCGCCGATCTCTTCACGCAGATCCACCTCTGGCGCTAGGCGCCGCCTACTCCGGCAGGATCGCCTCGAGCTTCGCGGTCAACTCCTTCGCGAGCGGCTTCGTCTTCGAGTCGAACCGGGCCGCCACGCGACCGTCGGGCGCGACGAGGAACTTGTTGAAGTTCCACGTGATCGCCCCCGGGAACCCCGAATCGCGGGTCAAATAGGCATAGAGGGGATCGATCCGCTTCCCCTTCACGTGGATCTTCGAGAAGAGCGGGAACGTGGTCTTGAACTTCGTCTCGCAGAACGTCTTGATCTCCGCGTCGCTCCCCGGCTCCTGGCCGAGAAAGTCGTTCGCCGGGAACGCGAGCACCTCGAAGCCGCGCGTGCGGTAGGTCTCGTAGAGCGTCTCGAGCCCTTCGTACTGCGGCGTGAAGCCGCACCTCGACGCGGTGTTCACGATCAGGAGCGCCTTCCCCTTGTACGCGGCGAGCGATTGCTCGACGCCGTCGATCCGAACGGCCTTGAAGTCGTGCACCGTGCGGCCCTCGCGCCCGGGAGCCCCGTGCGGCGCGGCCCCGGCGGGCGCGACCATCCCGAGTGAGGCGGCCGCGGCGGCCAGAAACGAAAAGCGAACGAAGTTCATTCGGTTCTCCCCAAGTTCGGATCGAGCGCGACGGCCGCCTCCCGCACCACCTCCACGGCCGATTCCACGTCCGGACGATGGGTGCGGAGCGAGAGCACCGCAAATCGAAGGTATCGCTTCCCATGGAGGAGCGTCGAGGAGAGGAGCACCCGCCCGTCCCGCATGAGCGCATGCTCGAGCGCCGAGTTGAACGCGTCGGCGTCGCCGTCGCCGCGCGAGGGCCGGAACCGAAAGACGAAGATCGAAAGATCCGGCGGCGGGCCCATCTCGATGCCGGGAAGCGTACCGAAGAGATCGTACGCATGGCGCGCGAGGAGCATGCGCTCCTCCAACGCCGCGGCGAAGGGCTCGACGCCCAGCGCCTGGAGCGGGAGCCAGAGCCGTAGCGCGCGGAAGGGGCGCGAGAGTTCGAGCGAACAGTCCATCGGACTCGGCTCCTCGGCGTCGGGCCCGTGGTCGGAAATGTAGTTCGCTTCGAACGAGTTCGCGCGCCGAAGGGCGGCCCCGTCCCGGACCAGGAGCGCGCCGCATCCGAAGGGCACGAGCAGTCCCTTGTGCGGATCGAGGACGAGGGAGTCGGACTTCTCCAATCCCCGCAGCGCCTCGCGCCCCTCCGCGCAGAGCGCGAAGAGCCCGCCGTAGGCGGCGTCGACGTGGAACCAGATTCGTTCGCGCGCGGCGATCTCCGCGACGGCGTCGAGCGGATCGACCGCGCCGGTGTCGGTCGTTCCGGCGGTCGCGACCACGAGGAACGGCCGCCATCCGGACGCGCGATCCTCGGCGATCATCGCGTTCAGCGCGTCGGGGCGGAGCCGGAATCGCTCGTCCACCGGAACACGCCGGACGACGGCCTCCCCCAGCCCCGCGATGAGGCACGCCTTGTCGACGCAGTGGTGGGCGTGCGCGGTGAGGTAGATGACCGCGCGCTCCACGTCGCGACTCTTGAGCCCGGCCGCCTGGCGGGCCGCCACGATCGCGCCCAGATTCGCGAGGCTGCCGCCCGAGGAGAGATTCCCGCCGGCGCTCGCCGGGTAGCCGACGACGGAGTAGAGCCAGCGAAGGATCTGATTCTCGATTCGGACGGCGCCGGGGCCGGCCACGAGTCGCCCGCTGAAGCGGTTCGACGCCGCCGCGAGGAAGTCGGCGAGCGCGGCATGGTAGAGATTCCCGCCCGGGATGTAGCCATAGAACCCGGGGGCCGACGTGTTGTGTCCGATGCCGTCGACGTGCCGCGCGTGAAGCTCGAGGGCGCGCTCGAATCCGACCGCCGCCCTTCCGATCGACGCCTCGTCGAGCGCGGCGGCGTCGGCCGGGACGGGATCGCGATAGGCAGGGCCGGTCTCGAAGTGCTCGATCGCGCGCTCGGCGTGCTCGAGGACCTTCCGCGCCAGCGCCGCGCGCTCCGCGGCGTTCGGTTCGAGGCGGCGAGAGGATCGCTCGAGGAGGTCGAGCCGCCTCACGAGTTCCGCCGCGCGTGGATCGGTCACCGCGCGCCCTCCCGCGCCGCATCGCCCAACGCGGCCATGGCCGAGCGGAGTTGGTCGTCCCTCAAGTAGGGCGCGGGTCCCAGCCGAAGCAGGTCGCCGCGGTGGTCGGTCAGGACGCCCTTCCGGCGAAGGGCCTCGCTGAGCGCGCCGGCCTTGGGCGCGCGCAGCGCGAGGAATCCGCCGATCGCCGACAACGGGAGGTCGCGATCGCGATCGATGACGTCGGGATCCAGGTCGAGCGCGTCGAACGCCCGCGCGAGCATTCCCACCTGATGCTGGCTGATCTCCCGAAGCAGCGCCGGGGTCAGCGCCTGCGCGTCGAAGAAGTCGAACACGCGCGCCGCGCGGTAGTGGCTCGTCGGATCGTACGTGGCGCCCGCCCAGCGGGCCGGGCCCTCGCCGTACGGAACTTCCCCGGCGGTCCGCTGCGTGAGCCGCGCGAATTCGCTATACCAGCCGGTGAGCACCGGCCGCAGGTCGTCGCGCCCGGGCGGGACGCGCAAGAACGCGACGCCTTCCCCGAGTTGGCAGTACTTGTAGCCGCCGCCCACGACGAACGCGCCGGCGAGTCCGTCCCGCGCGAGGTCGACCGGGACCACGTTCACCTGGTGGTAGGCGTCGACGAGAAGTTCGGCGCCCTCGCGGCGGCAGGCCGCCGCCAACGCGCCGAGATTCGGCACGATCCGCGCGGTCCCGAAGAGCACGCTCGACACGAGCACGGCGGCGGTGCGCGAGCTCGCCTCCGCGGCGAGGCGCTCCGCGAGCGTCGCCGCCGGGGCGGCCGCGACGCGAACGATCTCGAGCCCTCCCAACTCCGCGAGCCGATCCATCTGGCGCCGGAGGGTGTGAAACTCGCCGTCGGTGGTGACCAGCCGCGGGCGCGCGCCGAGCGGAAGCGCGGAGAGGAATCGCGTCACCAGCTCGTGCGTGTTCTGGCCGAGCGCGATCTCCTCGGCTCCCGTCCCCAAGAGGCGGGCATAGCCGCGACGCACGCGGTCGGCCATCGCCATCGCCCGTCCCCACTTCTCGTCGGCGAACTCGGCCGCGTCGTTCCAGGCGTCGGCCTGGCCCTCGAGTCCGCAGTCGGGCCACGCCTGATGCGAGTGCCCCGTGAGCAGGAGCCGCTCGGCGACGCGGAAGTGTGAGTAATGGACGGCGAGCGGGTTCGACGGGGCGGCGAGATCGGCGACGGTGAGCGGCGGCATCTAGAGTTCCGTGCGGATCGCCCAGAGATCGGGGAAGAGCGAGTGATTGAGCGTCGTCATGAGGTACGCGGCGCCGTCCGATCCGCCGGTCCCCTTCTTCGTGCCGATCGTCCGCTGCACCATCTTCACGTGGCGGTAGCGCCACTCCTGGAGCCCCTCGTCGAGATCGACCATCCGCTCGCAGAGGACGCTCGCCATGGGATCGGTGCGGTAGATTCGGATGAGGACCGGATGAAGCGCCGGAACCGACTCGATGGGACGCGTCACGTCGCGGCCGAGCGCCTCGGCGGGCACCGCGTGGCCCTGCTTCACCAAGAGGCGGAGGAACGAATCCCAGAGCGTCGGCTCCGCGAGGCGCCGTTCCAGACGGGCGCGATGCTCGCTCCCGGCCGGATAGCGATCGAGCGCGGCCGGGCGCTTCATGCCGAGCACGAACTCCAATTCGCGAAACTGGAACGACTGAAACCCGCTCCCCGATTCCAGCCGCTCGCGAAACGTGAGGAACTCGAGCGGCGTCATCGTCTCGAGGATGTCGATCTGCGCCACGGCGACCTTCAGGATCGTGAGGATGCGCTTCATCGTGTGGAGCGCGCGCGGCACGTCTCCCTCTTCGAGAAGCCGCTTCAGGAAGTCGATCTCGTGGAGGAACTGCTTGAACCAGAGTTCGTAGACCTGGTGAATGACGATGAAGAGGGTCTCGTCGTGCTCCGGACCGTCGGAGACCGGCTGCTGGAGCGCGAGGAGTTCGTCGATCTTGAGATACGTCGAATAGGTCAGCGCCATCGTGGATTCCTCACGCGAACCGCGGTTTGTAGTTGTCGAGCGACGAGTAGGGATCGGGCCACGGCAGGCGATAGCCGAGTTCGAAGGCGGCGTGACGGGTCCAATAGGGGTCCCAGAGGTGCGCGCGCGCCAGGAGGCAGAGATCGGCCCGCCCGGCGGCGAGGATCGTGTTCACGTCGGCGTAGGAGGAGATCGCGCCCACGGCCATCGTGGCGATCCCCACTTCGTGGCGAATCCGGTCGGCGAAGGGCGTCTGGAAGAGCCGTCCGTATTCCGGCCGCTGGTCGGCCACGGTTTGCCCCGCCGAGACGTCCACGACGTCGCATCCGTGCGATTTCAAGAGCGCCGCCACGCCGACGGCGTCCTCCGGCTGGTTCCCCGCCGGGTGCCAGTCGACCGCGGAGATGCGGGCCGACATCGGGCGTTCCTCGGGCCAGACCGCGCGCACGGCGTCGAAGATCTCGAGCGGGAAGCGCATGCGGTTCTCGAGCGAGCCGCCGTATTCGTCCCGCCGCCGATTCGTGAGCGGCGAGATGAAACTGGCGAGAAGATAGCCGTGCGCCATGTGGATCTCGAGCATGTCGAAGCCCGCGTCGATCGCGTGGCGCGCCGCGACCACGAACTGGTCGGTCACGCGCCGCATGTCGTCCACGGTCATCTCGTGGGGGACTTGGCTGTTCGGGTAGAACGGCAGCGGCGACGGGGCCATGATCGGCCACGCGCCCTCGGCGAGGGGTTGCTCCTTCCCCACCCAGGGTATCTCGGTCGCCGCTTTCCGCCCGGCGTGG
>DASTSZ010000370.1:0-3863 GCA_035760425.1 Candidatus Eiseniibacteriota bacterium
CCGCCGGGAGCGACGGCGACAACAAGACCGGCTACGTCGTCGTCTCCGATCCGACGCCGCCGGTCGCGGCGTTCTCGGGCTCGCCGCGCACCGGCGCCATTCCGCTCGCCGTCCAGTTCACCGATCAATCCACGGCGGGGAGCTATCCGATCACCGCATGGTCGTGGGCCTTCGGCGACGGCGCGACGAGCACCTCCCAGAATCCGAGCCACACGTACGCGGCGGCGGGGAGTTACACGGTGACGCTCACCGTGACGACCGCGGCCGGTTCGGACGGCCAGACCTCCGCCGGCTACATCGTGGCGACCGAACCCCCGAACGCCGCGTTCGAGGGGGCGCCGCGCAGCGGCGATCGACCGCTCGCCGTCCAATTCAACGATCTCTCGACGGCGGGGAGCGCGCCGATCACGTCGTGGGCCTGGTCGTTCGGCGACGGCGCCACGAGCACGGCGCAGAATCCCACGCACACCTATACCGTGGCCGGGACCTACACCGTGGGGCTCACCGTGACGACCGCGGATGGAACCGACGCCGTCACGGCGCCGGCGTACATCGCGGTCACGGAACCGCCCGCGCCGCCGACGGCCGCCTTCACCGGCGCGCCGACCAGCGGCCCCGCCCCGCTCGCGGTTCAATTCGCCGATCAGTCGGCGCCCGGCACCGCGCCGATCACGTCGTGGGCCTGGACGTTCGGCGACGGGGCGACGAGCACGGCGCAGAGTCCGAGCCACACGTACCTGCTGCCGGGGGCTTACGACGTCTCTCTCTCGGTTACGACCGCGGACGGCGTCGACACGGCGACGAAGATCGGTTTCGTCACCGTCTGCGCGCCGCCCACCGCCGAGTTCTCGGCGGCGCCGACGACGGGACTCGCGCCGCTGACGGTTCAATTCACGGATCTTTCGATCGCGGGGACCGGCGCCGTCGCCTCGTGGGCGTGGACGTTCGGCGACGGCGCCACGAGCGTTGCCCAGAGTCCCTCGCACGAGTACACGACGCCGGGAACGTACGATGTCTCCTTGACCGTGACCGATGCCTGCGGCTCGAACACGGCCACGAAAGCGGGCCACGTCGTCGTGCAGGATCCCTGCACGTTCGTGACCTACTCGATCGCCGACGCCTCGATCGAGATCCGCGCGGACGCCGATCAAGACGGCTGCATCGAGCGGTCGCGCGTCCACTTCGACGCCGACGTGAGCGGGGGCTGCTCGAAGAGCGTGTTCGCGAAGGTGCTCGCGCGGCCCGAAGGATCGACCGCATGGACCTTCGAGACCCAATCGGCCTGCTTCACGATCACCGGGACGGGCGCGGGGGACGCGACCTGGGTGCAGGTGCAGAACCTGCCTCCGGACTTCTACGAGCTCCGCGTCGAACTCTACGAATGCGGCGGCACGCTTCCGGTGGCGGCCCGCGACTATGCCGACGACCCCGACCTGGACAATCGCTGCTACGAGTAACCCGAACCCAACCTTACGGGCGTGGCGCTTGTCTCACCTGGCAATCACCTCCTGAATCCGGAGTCGACGCCAACTGCAGTCCGGAGGGCCGTGAGCCGATGAAGATCAGCCGCCGATCCTTTCTCAGAGCCGCATTGTCGATCGGCGCATCGCTTGCATTGGGCGGTCCGGCTCGAGCCTCACTGGTCCGCTGGCAGGAGCGGCGTGATCTCTATCCCGAAGGGGTCGCCTCGGGCGATCCCGATCCGCAGAGTGTCATCCTCTGGACGAGGCGTCCGTTCGCCCAGGGCGTTCGCGAAATCCTGACCGTCGAGGTCGCCGAGGATGAGGCCTTCCGCCGAGTCATCGCCCACGCGGAGGCGCCGGTCTCGGCGGCCTCGGACTGGACCGCGCGCGTTCTCGTCGGCGATCTCAAGCCGGCGACCACATACTGGTACCGATTCACCGACGCCGACGGAAACGGCAGCCGAGTCGGCCGCACGATCACCGCGCCGTCGCCGAACGATTCACGCCCGGTCAACTTCGCCTTCGTGAGTTGTCAGGACATCAACGAGGGCAAGCTCAACGGCTATCGCCGGATGATCTACGAAGACGAGCGCGCGCCCGCCGCCGAGCAGCTCGATTTCGTTCTGCACTTGGGCGATTTCATCTACGAGGTGGTGCAGTATCCCGACGAGGTGAAGACGCGCTACGACCGGACGATCTATGAGGTCGCGCGCATCCCGGACGGCCACAAGATCGGCAGGTTTCACATTCCGCTCACCGTCGACGGCTATCGGGCGATCTACAAAGGCTACCTCGCCGATCCCGACCTTCAGGACGCTCGCGCCCGCTGGCCGTTCGTCGCGATCTGGGACAACCACGAGTTCTCGTGGCAAGGCTGGCAAAGCATCGTCAAGGGGGGACCGTTCGAGCGGCCGGGCCAGAGCGTCAAGGTCGCGGCGAACCAGGCGTGGTTCGAATACCTCCCCGCGCGTGTCGCTCCGCCGAGCGGGTCGCTCGAGCGTTTCGATCCGCCCGCGGTGAAGGACGTACCCGTCACCGAGTTCGACGAGAACGGGCTGGGGGTGGAACCGAACAACCTGACGGCGATCAACAGCCTTCGGGCCTACCGGGCCCTGCGCTACGGTCGGCACCTCGACCTCATCATCACCGACCAGCACAGCTATCGGAGCGCGGATCCCTTCAGCGATCCGTCTCTCGGGAAGCTGGGCGGCGAGGAGTATATCGGCATGTTCCCCGAGCCGGAGATGCAGGCGCTCGACGGCGGGCGCGCCTTCAATGGCGGCAACCCTCCCGCGGAGATCCGCTTCAACGAGGCGCACGTGCCCAACCCGCAACGGAGCGCGCCACCGCAAACGATCCTCGGGGCGGAGCAGAAGGCATGGTTCAAGGACAAGCTCAAGAACTCGACCGCGGTGTGGAAGATCTGGGGGAACTCGCTGGGCGCGCTGGATTCGCGCGCCGACCCGCAGAACCTACCCGCCGGGCTCGTCAAGGAGCCCTGGCCCGCCAACACGTTCGCCGCCATGGGCCCCCCTGACTACGGCCTCGCTTGGATGGAGCGCGCCGAGATCTACCATCTCGTGCGCGATTCGAAGATCACGGGCTTCGCCATCGTCTCGGGGGATCGCCACAGCTTCTGGGCCGGATATGCGACCGCGGAACTTCCGCCTGGCAAATTCGAACCGATCGGTTTGAGCTTCATTGGGGCGTCTCTCGTCAGTCCGGGAACGATGGAGGGCACGGAACACGGACTGCCCAAGGATGCTCCGCTACGACCGCTGTTCCTCGCGGACAAGGGTGCGGGCGCGAAGCCGGACTGGACCTACAACATGCTGCTGAGGCACGGCGTCCGTGCGTGCCTCGATTATGCGAAGAACTTCGACCTCGAGCGCGCACGGTCGCTGTCCAACCCGGATCTATCGCCACACCTCGAGTTCGTCGATCTGGGAGGACACGGTTACGCGAAGGTCCGATTGACGGCCGATGAGATGCGCACCGAGTTCGTCTGCATCCCGCGCCCCATCACGCGCAGCGAGACCCCGGACGGCGGGCCCATCCGGTATCGAGTCGTGCACACGGCCGCGCTGTGGAAGCGCGGCGAGCGCCCGCGGCTGAAGACATCGGTGCTCGAAGGAGACGTTGGGCTGTCGATCTGACGGACTCGCGGCGCATCGAGCCGCTCGAACTCGAACCCAAAGCCGGATCACGATACCCCGCTTGGCGGATCGCGCCCCCTGCCAGTTCCCCTGCTGCGCGCCCACCCAAATCGTGCTAACCTCCAACCCCTGCAAAAGATGGGCCCTTAGCTCAGGTGGTAGAGCATCTGCCTTTTAAGCAGAGAGTCGTTGGTTCGAGTCCAACAGGGCCCACATCTTCGCCACAGCGGGCGCGGTTGTCGGC
>DASTSZ010000371.1:0-2804 GCA_035760425.1 Candidatus Eiseniibacteriota bacterium
CCCCAGCGCCGCGCCGGGCGCTTCCCGAGCCAGAGCGCGGTCATCACGTAGAAGCCGCCCCCCGCCAGGAGCAGTGAAAAGAGGACGCTCTGCATCGCGAGCTGAAGGCCGTAACCGAATAGCGTCCCTTCGCTCACCTGCTTCGCGATGAAGAACGAGCCGCCCACCGCGCCGCTCAAGAGTTCTTGGAACGCCTTCAGGGCCCAGAGCGCGGTGAGCGCGTAGACCTGCCACGGACGGGAGACGACGCGGGCGGCCGTCATGCGAGAGCCTAGACGGGCGCCGCCACCGAGATGACCGGTTCGTTTCGGACCGGGAAGTTCACCGAGTTCGCGATGAAGCACTCGTGGTGCGCGCGCTCGTGGAGCGACCGCGCCAGCTCGGGGTCCGAGCCGGGCGCGATCGTGACGCGGGGCTTCAAGAGCACGTCGGTGAATTTGAAGGTCCGCTCGACTCGTTCCATCGTCCCGGAGGCGTCGTCCTCGTAGGCGATCACGTTCACGCCCTTTCGCGCGCAGAGCGCCACGTAGGAGAGGAAGTGGCACATGGAGAGCGAGGCGACGAGGAGATCCTCGGGATTCGTGAGGGCGGGATCGCCGCGGAAGGCCGCGGCCGACGTGCCCCGGAGGGACGGCTTTCCGGCGAAGTCGACGCGGCACTCGCGCGAATACGTTTCGTAGTTCGTCGTGCCGCCCTTCGCGGCGCCGGTCCAGACGAGGCGGCAGGCGAAGGCGTGAGAGTTGGAAACGAGGCTCATGCGGGTTCTCCTTTACGTCACCGTGGCCACGCGGGCGGCCACCGCCGGTTCTCCGTCCCGATCCATGGCGCGCGAGAGGCGGCCGCGCAGGTCCCAGAAGCCGAGGGCGGCGAAGAGGCATAGGAGCGAGATCACGCTCCACGGAATCCATGCGACGCGATTCGAGGCGTCGAGCAGCGCGCCGCCGACGAGCGGCCCGAGCGACCATCCGAACGAGTTGAAGAGGCCGTAGACGCCCATGTAGCGCCCGCGCGTCTCCTCGGTGGCGAAATTGGCGGTGAGATTCATCGTCGCGGGGACCGCCATCACCTCGCCGAGCGTCACGACGGTCATCGCGAGCGCCAGCGTTCCGAAGGTGCCGACGAGTCCCATCATCCCATAGCCCACCGCGAAAAGCACGCTGCCCACGATGAGCGCCGTCGTCATGCGATAGGGCGCGAGGAACTTCACGATCGGGAATTGAATGAGCACCACGAGCGCGCCGTTCACCGAGTAGATCCAGCCGAGTTCGGGCTTGCTGAGCCCGCACCACTCCACCACGTAGACCGAGAAGGTCGACATGAGCTGGCCCAGGACGGTGAAGAGGATCAGGCACGAGAGGCAGTGCCGAAGGAAGCGGCCGTCCCGAAGCGTGTCGAGAACCGAGCGAAGGTCGATGCCGGCGCGCGGCTTCGCGGCGCCCGGCGCCTTCGCCAACCCGGGCGGCAGATCGTCCCCGATGCCCGACTCCGCGCCGCGCCGGCGCTCCGGGGGGAGCGATTCGCGCACGACGATCGACATGATGATCCCGGACGCGAGGATGATCGCGGCGGAGAGGAAGAAGAGCGCCGCGTACGACAGCGCCGCCAGGAATCCGCCGATGGCGGGGCCGAGCGCGAAGCCGAAATTGCCGGCGACGCGCAGGATGCCGAACGCCTCGGCGCGTTCCGAGCCCTCGGTCACATCGGAGATCATGGCGCCGGACGGGGGCTCGAAGAGGCGGCCGAAGAAAGCGCTTCCACACGTGAGCGCGACGAAGACGACGAACTCGGCGTGGGTGAGCGCCGCGACTCCCATCCCCGCGAAGATGAACGAGCGGCCGACCTGCGCCACGACCATCACGATCTTCCGTCCCTGGCGGTCGGCCCATTCGCCTCCGATGATCTGGGCGGCGGCGCCGGCGAGCGCGGCGATGAAGAACATGCCGCCGATGGCGCTCATGGCGACGTGCCGCTCGCCGTGGAGATAGATCGCGAGGAAGGGGACCGTGATGGAGAAGCCGACGGACCCGAGCATCCGCCCCACGAAGAGGTGGAGGAGCCGCCGGTCGCCTTCGACGAGGGCTTTTCGAGGGAAGATGACGTCGAACCAGGAGCGCATAGGGGGTGGGGCCGATCGCCTCCGTCTCTCGGCGTCGATCGGTTGCCGATGGTCGGAGGGTATCACATCGCGCTATCCTGCCGCTGCAGGCCGGGGATCCCGGCGGCCGCGGGTCGCGTTCGAGCGCCGGCGCTTGATCCAACCGTCACGGAGGACGCCGTCATGTTGGGTGAGTTCAAGGCATTCCTGACGAAGCATGGAGTCATCGGACTCGCGGTCCCGGTCGTGATCGGCGGGGCCGTCGGAAAATTGGTGACCGCGCTGGTCAACGATCTCGTGATGCCCATCGTCGGCGCGTTCACCCCCTCGGGCGACTGGCGCCAGGCGACCTGGACCATCGGAAACGTCAAACTCGGGATCGGGGATTTCATCGGCTCGTTCATCGACTTCGTGATCATCTCCTTCGTGGTCTTCATGATCGTGAAGACGCTCATCAAGGAAGAGCCGAAGAAGGCCTGAGGCGTTCCACCCCGAAGTCGTCGAGGCGCGAATCCCGTTCGCCGCGCGTGATGAGCGGCGCGAGGATTCGCGCAGTTTAGTCGGCGAGGAGAATCCCCGCCTTGTGGTGCCCGGCGGCGTAGTAGAGCCCTCGCAGACGGGCCGACGCGCCCAGGACCGGAAGGCCGTCCTCCGTCCGCGCGGGATGTCCGACGCGCGCGTCGCGCAGCGCGAGGTCGCGCGATCCGGG
>DASTSZ010000372.1:0-14297 GCA_035760425.1 Candidatus Eiseniibacteriota bacterium
GTAGTTCATCGGCTGGTCGGGCACCGCGATCGCCATGGAGACGTCGTTGTTGTGGAGGAGCACGACGCGGCCGGTCACGGCGTCGCCGCTCTTCACGAGCGGCTTCGTCTTGAAGTGATAGTGGCGGAGGCCCTGCTCGGCCGCGTAGGTCACCGAGCAGTCCTGCACCTTCTTGATCTCGCGGACCTGCGTCGGGAGATTGTGGTGATAGATGAGGGAGGCGCGGCCGGAGAAGCCGCGGGAGCCCATCAACTGCTCGGTGTAGAGCTTCCCGTCGGGGCGTCGGAACTGCGTGTGCCGCTTCGGGGGGATCTGCCCGAGGGTGAAGTAGGTCGGCATCGGTCACCTCGCGCGGGCGGCGGCGGCATGTCGGCCGCGGCGCGACGCCCGGAGAATCAGACGATGGAATTCGTGAGAGCGCCGAGCCGCTCGATGGTGAGCGTCACCTCGTCGCCGGGCTGAAGATAGCGATGCACCTCGGGGCCGAGTTCGAGCAGACACCCCGTGCCGACGGTGCCCGAGCCGAAGACGTCGCCCGGAAAAAGATACACGTCCTGCGAAGCGCGGGCAATCACGTCGCCCACTGTGTAGTGCATGGCGCCGCTGTTTCCGCGGGAGAGCACCCTCCCGTTCACCGTCGCCTCCATGGAAAGGCGCAGGCGGTCGCCGTCCCAGGCGCCGTCGAACTCGTCGAGCGTCACGAGCGCGGGGCCGAGCGACGTGGCGAAGTCCTTCCCTTTCGCCGGTCCGAGACCCACCGCCATCTCGCGGCGCTGGACGTCGCGGGCGCTCCAGTCGTTCAGGATCGTGAACCCCGCCACGACCTCCTTCCACGACCCGGCCGCCACGTCGCGCGCCTTCGTACCGATGACCCAGCCGAGTTCCAGCTCGTAGTCGAGCGCCTCGGTCCAGCGCGGCTTGGCCACTTGGCTTCGATGCCCGACGAACGCGCCCGGATTCGAATAGTAGAAGATCGCCATCTCGTACCACTCGGCGGGGACTTGCTGGCCACGGCGCGCGCGCGCGTTCGTCACGTGCTCCTCGAAGCAGTAGGCGTCGCGGAACGCGGAGGGGCGGGCGACGGGCGGGAGGATGGTGAGGGAGTCGAAGGGCCGCCGCGCGATGGCGGTGGCGGTGCGGCCGGCGGGCGTGGCCGCTTCGGCGGCCACCGCGCGGGCGAGCGCCAGGTTCTCGTACCACGCCTCGAGCATCGTCTCGAGCGTGGCGAGCCGCGCCGCCTCCGCTTCGGGGCGCCCCAAGAGCACGGCGGCGCGACCGAGCGCGAGCACCTGCTCCCCATCGAGCGCGCCGAGCGCGCGGCCCGCGCCGGTCGCGAGACCGGCGGCGGCGAACGAGACGAGCCGCATGCGGCCTAGAGGTTTCCCCGCAACTCTTGCTCTCGCTCGATCGACTCGAAGAGCGCCTTGAAGTTGCCGATGCCGAAGCCGCGGCTCCCCTTCCGCTGGATGATCTCGTAGAAGACGGTCGGGCGGTCCTCCACCGGTTTCGTGAAGAGCTGGAGGAGATAGCCTTCCTCGTCGCGGTCGACCAGGATCCCCAGCTTCGCCAGCGTGGCCACGTCCTCGTCGATCGTCCCGACGCGGGCGGGCAGCATCTCGTAGTACGCGGGCGGCACCGTCAAGAACGCCACGCCGCTGTCCCGCAGGCGCGAGACCGTGTCGATGATGTCCTTCGTCGCGAGCGCGATGTGCTGGACGCCCGCGCCCCGGTAGTACTCGAGGTACTCCTCGATCTGCGACTTCCGCCGTCCGTCGGCCGGCTCGTTGATCGGGAACTTGATCCGCCCCGACCCGTCGGCCATGACCTTCGACATGAGCGCGGAGTACTCGGTGGAGATGTCCTTGTCGTCGAAGTGCTGCCACTGGGAGAAGCCCATCACGTCGCGGTAGTAGGCGACGTAGCGATTCATGTCCCCGAGCGGAACGTTTCCGACCATGTGATCGACGTAGAGGAGCGGGCCGTCGCTCGCCGCCATGCCGGTCGGCTTGAACGTCGGAAGGAACGTGCCGCGGTATTTCGACCGGTCGATGAAGGAGTGGATCGTGTCGCCGTACGTGGCGATGGCGGCGCGGCGAACGGTGCCGTGCTCGTCGGTCACGTCGTGCGGCTCCGCGATGGAGCGGGCGCCGCGCTTCGTCGTCCCTTCGTACGCGCGGTCGACGTCCTCGACGTCGAGGGCGATGTCCCGCACGCCGTCGCCGTGGCGATGGACGTGGTCCGCCACCGACCCTTCCGGACCGAGCGGCGCGGTGAGAACGAAGCGGACCTTTCCCTGCTGGAGCACGTAGGACGCGCGATCGCGCACGCCCGTCTCCAACCCGGCGTAGGCGACGACGGCGAAGCCGAACGCGTGGGCGTAGTAGTAGGCGGCCTGCTTCGCGTTGCCGACGTAGAACTCGACGTGGTCGGTCCCACGGATCTTGAGGAAGTCGTCCGGCGCCGTGAGATTCGGCTGGCCGGCGGTCGCGACTTTCGTGTCGGACATCGGGTCGTTGCCTCCTGGAGCGGCCGCCCGGGCGCCATTCGGCGCGCGCGTCGGTCCGCAGGTTTCCCTGACTTCCACTCAGTCTACCCCCCGGCGGTGGGGCTTTCCAGCGAACCGCTCAGCGCGACGCGCCCGCCGGCGCGCCGAGGTAGCCCTCCACGAGCCCCAGGATCTCCTCGATCTGGCGATGTCCCAGCGAGAGAAGAAACTGCGGGTTTCGTCCGTACGACTTCGCGCCCACGATATAGAAGCCCGGCTCGGGGGTGCGATGCGTTTCGGCGCCGTGCGTCGTCTGCTTCAGGCAGTCGCCGCCGGCGTCGGGCGAGGTCGCGGACGCCGCGAGCATCGCGGTGGCGAGCGCCATCGGCGCCTCGCTCGCGTAGCAGATGTGGACTTGGAGTTCGCGGTGGATGGCCGCGTCGGGCCGATAGCCGACGAGCGCCAAGACCTGATCGACCACGATGCGTCGCGGCGCGCCGTCCGCGTCCCGGAGCGTCACCGCGATCGCGTCGCCTTCCGCCCCGTACGATTCGATCACGGCCCCCGCGAAGGTCGTGAGCCACGCCGACTCGCGCGCGATTCGATTGGCGCGCGCCCCGAGCCGCGCGCGCTCCGGGAGCGGATCGCACGACTGGACGGCGAAGGGGTCGACGACGACGCTTCCGCCGGCGGCCGCGTCCGTACCCGGACCCGCACCCGCCGCCCGCCGCCGAATCCAAGTCACCGTCGCGGCGACGCCCTGCTCGGCCAACGCCGCGAACCCCACGAGCGCCGTGGCGGCCGAGTGGCCGTCCCCCACGAGGAGCACCCGCTTCCCCGCGTAGCGGGCGCGCGCGCCGCCCGCGAGCGCCACGATGTGGCGGTCGATGCGAGCGCCGAGCGCTTCCTCGCCGAGGGCCGCGAGACCTCCGGGTCCGGTGGCGCGCGGGTTCGCGTAGACGCCGGTCGCGTCGATCACGACGTCGGCCCGCTCGAAGCGAGCCGGACGGCCCTCGGGCTCGAGACGGAGGAGAAACGTCCGTCCCACGCGGGAGTGGTCCCCGACCGCGACGATGCCGTCCGACTTCATCAGTCCCTCGCGCGCGATCTGAACGACGCGCGTCCGCTCGAAGACGCGCCCCTCGAGTTCCGGCAGGCGCGCCAACGGATCGAGGTAGCGCGCGACGATTTCACCGGCGGTGAGGATGGCGTCGTCGGGCGGGAGGTCCACGCCGCGCTCGCGAAGCCGCCCGCGGCCGCGCTCGGAGGCGTTCATGCCGAAGGGAGTGAAGAGGGTCACGTCGGCGAATCGCCGCCAATGCTCGGCGACTCGGCCCGCGTCGTAGAGGGCGACATCGAAGCCGCGGCGCGCGGCCTCGAAGGCCGTCTCGAGTCCGATGGGGCCGGCGCCGAGAATCGCGATGCGCGGATTCAGGGGAGGTTGCGGGCTCGCCATGACCCCATCGTACGGGCCGCCGGGCCATGGATCATCCGGAATCGAACGACCCTCTCGCGGGAGATGAGCCTTGCCTTCCAACTCGTTGCGCCGAATATCGATATGTGATAGGCTCTCCCCTTCGCGCCGCGCCTGCTTCGGGCCCGATTCCGACGGATCCAAGACCGCCATGACCTGGGAGGAGTTCGTGCTCCGAATGCCGCGACCGATCTTCAGCGCCCTCCGCCTTGCCGCGCTTCCGCTCGCCCTCGTGACCGCCGCCGTCGTTGGGACCGCCGGCGCCGCGACCGCCTCCGAGGCGCCGCAGAGTCGAAACGTCGAACGCCTCTCCCAGATGGACAACTACGCCGGCTACTCGGCCTGCTGGTCGTACGTTCATCACGACGGACGCGAGTACGGAATCCTCGGCACCACCACCGGCACATCGATCGTTCGGCTCACCGACCCGAGAAATCCCGTCGAGGTCGACTTCATCGACGGCCCGCTCAGCGACTGGCGGGAGATGAAGCAGTACCGGAATTGGGTCTACGTCTGCTCCGAGGGCGCGGGAACCGGCCGCGGCATCCAGATCATCAGCATGGAGAATCCCGACAATCCCCGCCTCGTGAAGACGTACCGGACCGGGTTCGACACGGCCCATACGGTCTCGATCGACACGACGCGCGCCCTCCTCTACTGCAACGGCACGTCGATCGGGATGGTGGCGCTCGCGCTCCAGCCGATGGCCGGCGCGACCAACGCGAGCCCCACGAGCCCTCAAGAGGTCGGCGTCTTCAGCGACTATTACGTCCACGACCTCCATCTGCGCGGCACGCTCGGCTACGTTTCCGCCATCAACGACGGATTCGAGTCGATCCTCGATCTCACGAACCCCGCGAATCTCTCCGCCGGGGCGCCCGGCGTGGAAGTGAAGCGGTGGAACACGCCCGCCAACTTCACGCACAACTCGTGGACCACGAAGAACGGCGACTACCTGATCGTCACGGAGGAGAATTCGGGCGGAAAGCCCAAGGTCTACGACATCACCGGCCCCGGGACGCCCGTCCTGAAATACACCTTCACCGACTTGCCGGCCCACATCGGGCACAACGTCCACGTGAAGGGCGACACGGCGTTCGTCTCGTACTACACGGCGGGGGTTCGCCTCTACGACATCACCGATCCGACGAAGCCGGTCGAGTTCGCCTACTTCGACACGTTCCAGGGCGCCGACGGCGGGTTCGACGGCGTCTGGGGCGTGGCGCCCTACTTCCCCTCCGGCATCTTCATCACGAGCGACATCTCGAACGGACTCTCGGTCTTCCGCGTCGACGCGCAGTACGGCGTCGTCCGCGGCACGGTGCGGGCGAGCGCGGGGGGCGCGGCGGTGGCCGGCGCCGTCGTGCACGACCACACGTCGGAGTCCGAGGCGATCACGGCCGCGAACGGAACCTACAGCCTCGCGGCGTCGGTGAATCCGGCGGGCGAGCTCGAGGCCTCCAAGTTCGGCCACCAGAACGCCCAGGCGACGCTGAGCGTCGTGAACGGCGGGAGCTACACGCAGGACTTCGTCGCGCCGCTCTTGCCGACCGGCATCCTCCGCGGCGAGACGAGAAATGGCGCGACGAACGCGCTCCTCTCGAATACCCCGGTGACGGTCGTCGATACGCCGCTCGCGAGCGCCACGGGCGGCCTCGGCATCTACTCGTTCAGTTCGATCCCCGTCGGCACCTACCCCGTCCGCGTGGATCGTCCCGGCTATCTCACGGCGCTTCGCCCCGCGACGGTCGTGCAGGGGCAGACGACGACGCTCGACTTCGCGATCACGCCGGCCGCCTTCTACGACGACGCGGAGACGCCGGGGTCGTGGACCCTTGGGGACCCCTCCGACAACGCGACGACCGGCCAGTGGATCCAGGCGTTCCCGCTCGGCACGTCGACCGCGCGCGTCATTCCGGGCGCCCCGCGGCTTCCGGACCTCGCGGGCGGCCGCGGCGAGCCGCTCGCGGCGACGAATCATCCCGCGCCCGGCGGCGACGGCGTCGGCGCGCCCGGCGAGGTGCAGCCCCCGAGCGACAACACGCCCGATCCGGGAACCCTCTGCTTCGTCACGGGGAACGGCACGACGAGCAACGTCGGCGAAGCCGACGTCGACAACGGCAAGACGACGCTCACGAGCCCCGTCCTGAATCTCACGGGCCTCGCCGATCCGCGCATCGCCTACTGGCGCTGGTACTCCAACAACGCGGGCGCCGCCGCGGGCGAAGACCCCTTCATCACGCTCCTGTCGAACGACGGCGGCGTGAACTGGACGGCGATCGATTCGCTCTTCGACACGCGCAACTTCTGGGAACGCGTGGAGATCAAGGTCACGGATCACTTCCCCACGCCCCAGAGCGTTAGGCTCCGCTTCGTGGCGCAGGACTTGGGCGCGGGGTCGGTGGTCGAGGCGGCTCTCGACGATCTCATGTTCTACTCGGGCGCCATCGTCACATCCGTCGACGAGTCGACGCCGCCGGCGCCGGCCGTCACGCTCGGCGCCCCGCGGCCCTCGCCCACTCGGCGCGGGAGCGACGTCGAACTCGCGCTGCCCCGGACCGGCCCGGTCATCGCGAACCTCTACGACGTGCAGGGACGGCTGGCGCGGACGCTCTTCGCGGGGACGCTCAAGGCGGGGCGCCACACGCTCGCGTGGGACGGATCGCTGCGAAATGGGGCGAAGGCGGCGGCGGGCGTCTATCTTCTCCGCGTGAACGCGGCGGGCGAGGTGCGGACGCAGAAGATCGTCGTGGTGCGGTAACGCGGCCTCGCCGGAGACGGCGGACCGGGTGAAACGGACCTAGGCCAGCCCGAGCCCTTCCATATCCTCCTCCTCGAATCCGAGGTAATGCCCGTATTCGTGGAGGAGGGTGATGCGGATCTCCTTCGAGACCTCCGCCCGGTTCTTCCCCGCCCGCTCGAGATTCCGCTGGAAGAGCAGCACCACGTCGGGAAAACCCGACGGCGCGCCGACCTTCTCCCCGATCGACGTCCCCACGAAGAGCCCGAGGATCTCGGGCGAGATGTGGGGCGCCTGGTCGGCCATCTCCGCGGTCGGCTTCGGCTCCACGGTGACCGGGACTTTCGCCACCACGTCGCGAATCTTCTTGGGGAGGCTGCGGAGCACGTCCTCGAGGATCGCGCGGAAGTCGTCGCGGGTCGTGCGAACGGGGCGTGGGAAGTTCTCGGGGTCGAGGCGCGACGCCTCCTCGAAGAGGACGTCGGCGGCGGTGAACTCCCCGCCCGCCTCCAGAATGCGCGCCTCGAGGTCGGCCCGGTCGGCGTCATCCTCCTCGTCCGGAGGAGGCTGGAGAGCCTGAACGGCGGAGAGCGCCTCGTCGGTGCGCCAAAGCAAATGGAGCGCCTCGCATCGATCGAGCGCGGCGCCCCAGTGATCGGGATCTTCCTTCAGCGCGCGCTCGAAGGCGTCGAGCGCGTCCTCGTACTCCCCTTCTTCGAGCGCTTCCTCCCCCTCGCGGACGAGCTCCTCGGCCTCGTCGGGGGACGCCATTACGACCCGCCGCTCTTCGGCGCCGTGTCCACCATGGAAATGGCGCGCCCGAGCACCTCGTCGATCTCGAAGAGCACCTGATCGAGGCTCCGCTGCTGGGCGCGAACGCCCTCGACGTCGTTCTGCATGACGAAGGGCTCCGCGGCGGTGATGACGTTTCGCGCGGAGGCGACCTTCAGTTTCAGGTCCTGCCCGTCCATGAGGCTCATCTTGCCCGATTGCGTCTCGAGGCTGTCGAGCGTCGACTTCATGTCGTTCAGATAGCTCGGGACGTAGTCCATGTTCCCCTGCATCACGGCCACCGAGAGGCGCGAGCGCTTGGAACTGAGCGTCTCCCGCAGCGAAACCAACACCGGGCCCTGATCCTTCGCGCCGGTCAATTGCTGCTGAATCTGGTCGCAGCCGGCGGCGCCGGCGGCGATGAGGAGCGCCGCCGCGAGCGCGACGACCTTCCCTGGTCGCGGGTGCTTCATGATGCGGTCCCCCAATGTTCCATTCGCCGCCTCGCTATTGCAGGAGGTAGACGATGCTGAAGACCCCGACCCAGATCGCGTCGACGAAATGCCAGTACCAGCTCGCCGCGAGGAACGGGAAGTGCTGCTCCTTCGTGATGCGGCCCTTCATCGTGGCCGTGTAGACGACGTTCAGGAAGACGACGCCCATGAGGACGTGGAGCCCGTGGAAGCCGGTCAGCATGAAGAAGGTCGTGCCGAAGATGCCGCTCTTGATCGAGAAGGCCTCGCCGTTCAAGACGCCGTACTCGTACGCCTGACCGCAGAGGAAGAGGGCGCCTAGGAAGATCGTCATGAGGAGCCCGGAGACGAACTGCTCGCGCTTCCCCCGCTCGAGCGCCATGTGCGCGAAGTGGCAGGTGACGGACGAGAAGAGGAGGATGAACGTGTTCACGGCCGGGAGGAGCAGGCCGAAGTGCGGTCCGCCTTCGGGCGGCCAGACCTTCGCGTGATACCGCGCGTAGAAGAGCGCGGCGAAGAAGGCGCCGAAGATCGCGGCTTCCGAACCGATGAAGAGCTTGAACATCGTCTTCAGCCGGCTGTCGGCGTCGTCCAGATCCTTCCCCGCGAACTTGTCGCGGAGGAGTTCGCCCCACCATCGGCCCGCCCCGATGATCGTGACGAGGAGGCCGAGCATCAGAATCGCGAGGCCGTTCTTGTTGCCGTGGCCATTCATGACGATTCCGACCGGCAGGAGTCCCGCGCCGAGGGCCGTGAGAATCGGCCACTTGCTCGGGATGGGATCGTGCGAGTGGTGCGGCGCGAGAGCGGTTTCGGACATGGATTCGGGTTCCTCTTGTTTGGGTCGTATGTGTCCGTTTGACGCGGGATTGTGACGGTTCGCGGGGGCGCGGGTCAAGAGAGAGTGCTACCCTGGAAACCATGCTGCGGACGCCGCGATTTCGGGCCCTTTCGGTGCTGGCGCTCGCCGCCATGGTCTCCGGATTCGCCGCGCCCCTCCACGCCGCGACGCCGCCCCCGCCCGGGTTCCTCTACGTCTCCCCCCTTCCGGGGTCGACGCTCAACCTTCCCGCCACCAATGTGATCGTTCGCCCCGGCGGACCGATCGACCCCGCCTCGCTCGATCCGCTCACGACGGTCACGCTCGCGGGGAGCTTCACCGGCGCGCACGCCGGGCGGCTCCGACTGTCGGACGACGGGGAAACGATCGTCGTTCGGCCGTCGCTCCCGTTCCTCCCGGGCGAATCGGTGACCTGCCGCATCGCGCCGGGGATTCGATCGACGTCGGGCGAGTCGTTCCCGGGCGCGACGTTCGAATTCCATCTCGTCGGGGCGCGGATCCCATCCACGGAGGCGCTCTTCTCGATCGAAGCCGCGGACGCGGCCGCCTTTCTCGCCGACACACCCGCCGCCGCTCGGAGCGGCGCGTCCGCGGCGGCGACGGCGCCGGGTTCGCCGCCGGCCCTTCACGTCGTCACTCCTGGCGCGACGGCGCCGGGCGACGTCTTCGTGAGCGACCTCCGCCTCGACGACATCGCCTACCCCTCGCACCTCCTTCGAGTCCGAAACGAAGGTTCGATCGCCTTCGAACGAGCGCTCCCCGGCCGGGGGTTCGACTTCAAGCGCCAGGGCGACCGCCTCACCTACTTCGACGGCGCGGCCAAGACCCACTACGCGCTCGACCCGCTCGATGCCGTGGTCGACTCCTTCCGCTGCGGGAACGGCTACGAGACCGACCCCCACGACCTCGTGCTCCTCCCGAACGGCCATGCGCTCGTCATGGCGTACGACACCGAGCGCGTCGACATGAGCCGCGTCGTGACGGGTGGGCGAGCCGACGCCTTGGTCACGGGCCTCGTCGTGCAGGAACTCGACCTCGAGAAGGAGGTCGTCTTCCAGTGGCGGTCGTGGGATCACTTCGCCGTCACCGACGCCACGCGCCGCGATCCCCGCGCGGCCTTCATCGACTATTGCCACGGGAACGCCGTCGAGCCCGACGCCGACGGCAACGTGCTCCTCTCGAGCCGCCACATGGACGAGGTCACGAAGATCTCCCGCGCGACCGGCGAGATCGTCTGGCGGCTCGGCGGCCGGAACAATCAATTCGCGTTCATCGGCGACTCGGAACGCTTCTCGCACCAGCACGCCGTGCGTCGCCTCGCGAACGGCCGGCTGCTTCTGTTCGACAACGGCAACTTCAAGACGCCGCTCCACTCGCGCGTGGTGGAGTACGAAATCGACGAAACGGCGAAGACCGCCACGCTCGTCTGGCAGCACCGGCCGGAGCCCGCGATCTACGGCTCCGCGATGGGGAACGCGCAGCGGCTCCCGAACGGCCACACGATCATCGGGTGGGGCGCCGCGAGCCCGAGCGTGACGGAAGTGGACCCCGAAGGGCGCGAGGTCTTCCGGCTGGAATTCCCCGCCTCGGTCTCCACCTACCGCGCGTTCCGCTTCGAGTGGCCGCCGGTGAAGCCGGCGCGCGCCTCGGCCCACCCCGCCGTGCTGAACGCGCGAAGCGGCGGGTGGGTGACGGCGGTGATCGAGCCGGAGGGCTTCGACCGCGCGGCCATCGTCCCCGGCACGATCACGCTCGCGGGAGTCCCGGCCGATGCCGGCGAGCCCGCCCACGTTCGCTTCCCGCGGGACGCTGTGACGGCGCGACTTCAGCCGGGCATGAACCATGTGGCGATCGAAGGGTCGCTTCGAAGCGGCGAGCGCTTCCGGGGCGAGGTGGCGTTGAGGCTCGTCGGCCCCGCGGCGCGCGCCCCCGCCGCGTCGCCGCGCGCGCTCTCGCGGCCGGGCGAGTGGCCGCTGCGCGTGGCACTGGGCGCGGGCGCCGCCGGCGCGCGGAATGATTTCGCCGCCTTCGACGCGCGGGGCCGCCTCGTCGGGCGCTGGCGCGCGACGCCCGATGCCGAGGGCGCGGTCGAATGGGACGGCCGCGTGGCCGGCGGCGCCGCGCTTCCCAACGGCGTCTACTTCATCCGCGCGCTTCGCCCCGCGGCCGGCGGCGCGGCCGCGCGGGTGCTCCTTCTCCACTAGGCGCGTTCCACTCTTGCCACGGGCGCGCGAAGCAGCGCCACCGCGCAGGCCAACCCCACCGCCGGCATGCAGGCGAGCGCGAGGAGCGCCGCGTGAATGCCCCGCGCGTCGGCGAGCGCCCCGACGGGCCCCACGATGAGCGCCCCCATCCCCCACGCCGCGCCCATGAGGAGACTCGAGAGGGTGGAGGAGTGCGCCGGCGAGAGTTCCTGCCCGAGCACGACGTTCACCGGCAGCGACGCCTGGAGAATGAACGAGGCGAGGACGAGGCACGGAATGCCGAACGGGTCGCCCAGCACCAGCGACGCGAGGAAGAGCGGGAGGGCGCCGGCGAAGGAGAGGGCGATCACCGCGCGTCCCCCGATCCGGTCGGCGAGCCACCCGCCGAGGAATCCGCCGAGCGCGCCGAACAATAGATAGAGCGACACCACCGCGCCGCTCTGCGCGAGCGTGTAGCCGCGCTGGTGGAGATCGAGCGGGAGGAACGTCATGTACCCCGTGGCCACGGCCGACCGCGACACCGTCGCCGCGTAGAGGAGCGTGAGCGGCCGAAGCACCGGTCGAAGCGCGCGGAGCGGCGGCGGCTTCTCGTGATGGCGCGGCCGCGTCTCCATGCTCCGTAGCCAATAGAAGAGGAGCCCCGAGGCCGCGAGCCCGGGAAGAACCGCCACCCACGTGCCGCCGAGCCCGAAGGCGGAGACGACGCCCACGGCGAACATCGGGCCGAGCGCGAAGCCGAGCGTGCCGCCCGTGACCCAGATGGCCATCCCGAAACTGCGCCGCCCGGACGCCTCCGACGCGAGCGAGGCCGCCTGCGGGTGGAACGCGGCGACGCCCAGCCCCGCCGCCATCAGGAGCGCCGCGAGCGCGGCGAAGTTCGGCGCGAGGCCGAGCGAACTCATGAAGATCGCCGCCGTGAGCGGCCCGAGCGCGACGAACCACGGCCGGCGCATCCGATCGGAGAGAAGTCCGAAGAGCGGCTGCGAGAACGACGACGTGATCGACGAGAGCGCGACGAGCGCGCCGACCAGCGTGAGGCTCAGGCCGAGTTTCACGACGAGGAGCGGCAGGAGCGGCGAGAAGAACGAGGAGTAGGAGTCGATCGTCAGGTGGCCGAACGTGAGGATGCCGAGGCGCGGGTTGACGTGGCGTCGCATGCGCGGAGAGGATAGCAGGTCGCGCTTCCCTCGCCGGAGATCATCGTCTACATTCCACCTGCTCTTCGGTCACCGGCCTCCCGCCCGTTCCATTCCCTGTCCGACAGGCCATGCGCACGACGACTCGCTCGACATCGGATTTCGAAACCGCGCTCCACGATCTCGGCTACGACGCCTTTCGCCCGGGCCAGCGGGAGGCGCTGGAGACGCTCTTCCGCCATCGCCGCCTGCTCCTCGTGGCGCCGACGGGCGGCGGGAAGAGCCTCATCTATCAACTTCCCGCGACGATGCTCGAGGGAACGACGCTCGTCATCTCTCCCTTGATCGCGCTCATGCAGGACCAGGTGGCCGCGCTCCAGCAGCGCGGCGTGGCCGCGACCTATCTCGCCTCCACGCTCGGCGACGAGGAGGCGCGCGCGCGGCTCCGGGGCATTCGGGCGGGCGAGTACCGTATCGTCTACGTGGCGCCGGAGCGGCTCCCCTACCCGGGCTTCCAGGACCTCGCGCGGGAACTCGATCCCCCGCTGGTGGCGATCGACGAAGCGCACTGCATCAGCCATTGGGGGCACGACTTCCGTCGCGAGTACCTCGCCATCGGCGACTTCGTGGCGAAATTCCCGCGCGCGATGGTGCTCGCCTGCACCGCCACCGCGACGCCCGCCGTCCGCGACGACATCGTCACCCAGCTGAAGCTCGGCGCCGACACGCCGCAGATCCTGCGCGGCTTCGCGCGCCCGAATCTCTCGCTTCGCGTCGCCACGCCGGAGTCGGCGAGCGATCTGCGCCTCGCCATCGACGACGCCCTCGCCGAGGCGCTCGGGGGGCCCGGCCGGACGGCGCGCGCGCCGGGCGCGGCGATCCTCTATTGCTTGAGCCGCGCCGACGCCGAGAACGAGGCGAAGCGGCTCCGGGCGGCCGGTTGGCGGGCCGGCTGGTACCACGCGGGGCTTTCAGGCGACTTGCGAAGCGAAGTCCAGAACCGGTTCATGGCGGGCGACTTGGACGTCGTCGCCGCGACGAACGCGTTCGGCATGGGGATCGACCGCGCCGACGTTCGCGCGGTGATTCATCTCTCGCCCCCCGACTCGGTGGAGGCCTATTACCAGGAGGTCGGCCGCGCGGGCCGCGACGGCAAGGACGCCTTCGGGCTCCTGCTGCTCCGCCTCTCGGACATCCCGCGGCGGAAGTCCCTCATCGAGCGCGGCGCGAGCCAGGAGGAGGCGGGCGCCGCGTGGGTCGAGCATCGCTGGTCGATGTTCCGCGACCTGCTCCGCTGGGCCGAAGGCGGAAGCTGCCGGCACGACGCGATCCTCCGCTACTTCGGCGACGAGGTGGAGACGCTCCACGGCTGCGGGCGGTGCGACGTCTGCCGCGAGTTGGCGGAGGGCGGATCGGAGGAGGACGCGGCGGCGCGCGCGGCGGAGAGCCGCGAGGTGGCGATGGCGATTCTCGGCGCGGTCCGCCTGGTCGATCAACGTCTCGGATTGAAAGTGACGGTGAAGTTCCTTCGCGGCGAGACGGACGACCGCCTGGTCCGCTACGGCTTGGGCGGACACCGAGAGGCCGGCTCGCTCGCGCGCTATCCGGAGGCGTGGCTCGCGCAGGCGCTGCAGCGCTGCGTCACGGCGGGATGGGTCGACTTCACGGAAGGCGAGTACCCGCTTCTCATGCTGACTGCGCTCGGCAAAGCCGTCCTCGCCGGGAAGCGGGAGGCGCGGTTGATCCTGCCGCCCCGGACGTCGGCGGGCGGGGCGCGTCGGTCGCGGGGCGATTCACGCCGCGGGGCGGGGTCGGGTCGCGGTCGGGCCGGCGGCCTTCCCGGCGCCTTCCGCGCGGCCGACGCGCTCGGCGGCGACAAGCCGGCGGGTTACGCGACGCGGTTCGACGCGCTTCGCCGCTGGCGATTGGAGCGCGCGCGGTTCGAGGGGAAGCCGGCGTTCACCATCGCGCCCGACCGCACGCTCGACGACATCGCGACGGTCGCGCCCGCGAGTCTCGAGGAGTTGGGGCTCTGCCACGGAATCGGACCGGCGAAGCTGGAGAAGTACGGCGCGGAGATTCTCGCGATACTGAAGCGGACCGCGCGGTAGCGAACCGCACGGTCCGACGGCTGAACGAACCTAGGCGACGCGCTCCCGCTTCCGCACCGCTT
>DASTSZ010000373.1:0-10093 GCA_035760425.1 Candidatus Eiseniibacteriota bacterium
GCCCCAGCGCTCGATCCGCCGCCTTCACGATATCCGGCGACTTGATGCCAAAAGCAGCCATCAACTCGTCCGGCTTCCCGGATCGCCCGAAGCGATCGCGGACGGCGACGAGTTCCATCGGCACCGGATGCGTCGCCACGACCACTTCCGCGACCGCGCTTCCGAGCCCGCCGTGGATCTGGTGCTCCTCGGCCGTGACGATGGCGCCGCACTCGCGCGCCGCGCGGGCGATGGCCTCTTCGTCGAGCGGCTTCAACGTGTGCACGTTCAGCACGCGCGCCTGCACGCCGCGCGCGGCGAGTTGTTCCGCCGCCACGAGCGCTTCGTAGACCATGACGCCGCAGGCGATGATCGCGAGATCCTTCCCCTCGCGCATCACGTTCGCCTTGCCGATGACGAAGGGCGTGTCGGGCGTCGTCACGACCGGGACCGATTCGCGGCCGAACCGGAGGTAGTAGGGATGCGGGTCGCTCGCGATGGCGAGCGTGGCCTTCTTCGTCTCCCAGTAGTCGCACGGGACGACCATGCGCATGTTCGGAATGGAGCGGATGATGGCGATCTCTTCCATCGCCTGGTGCGTCGCGCCGTCGGGCCCGACGCTGATGCCGCCGTGCGCGCCGCCGATCTTCACGGGCAGGTCGGTGTAGGCGACCGTCACGCGAATCTGGTCGGCCGCGCGGCAGGAGGCGAAGGCGCCGTACGTCGCGAGGAAGGGGATCTTCCCCACGGCGGCGAGGCCCGCGGCCACGCACATCATGTTCTGCTCCGCGATCCCGACCTGGACGAATCGCTCCGGGAAGCGCTCGGCGAAGAAGTTCACGTTCGTGGAGCCGGAGAGATCGCCGACGAGGACGACGATGTTCGGGTTCGTCTCGCCCAACTGGACGAGTCCGTGCCCGAAGCCCTCGCGGGTCTTCTTCATCTCGGGCTTCGTGAGAGAGGGGGCCGCGCCCGAAGCGGGCGGCGGCGCCGCGGAGGCCTGGCTCATGAGACTCCGTTCGTGGAAGGGGCCACGCTCGAGGAGACGTGCGCGCGAAGGCGCTCGGTCCACGCGTCGAGCGATGTGCCGAGTTCGCGCAGGGCCTGATCGGCCTGGTCCTTCGTGGGCGGCACGCCGTGCCACCGGTAGTCGTCTTCCATGTAGGAGACGCCCTTCCCCATGACCGTGTGCGCGAGGACGACGCTCGGTCGCCCCTTGGCCGACCGGGCCTGGGCGAAGGCGTCGACGATCTTCGGAATGTCGTGGCCGTCGGTTTCGATGACGTTCCAGCCGAACGCGCGCCACTTGTCGGCGAGCGGCGCGATGCCCATGACGTCCTGCACGTCGCCGTCGATCTGCTTGCGGTTGTAGTCGATCACCGCGCAGAGGTTGTCGAGCTTGTAGTGGGCGGCGAACATGGCCGCCTCCCAGATCTGCCCTTCCTGCTGCTCGCCGTCGCCCATGACGCAGTAGACGCGGCGCGAGGCGCCGTCCATGCGCGCGCCGAGCGCCATGCCGCAGCAGACCGAGAGCCCCTGTCCGAGCGAGCCCGCTGAGACGTCGATGCCGGGCGTGTCGTGCTTGCTCGGGTGGCCCTGCAGGTGGCCGACGTAGGAACGGAAGTGCAGGAGGTCGGAGAGCGGATAGTAGCCGCGCTCCGCCATGAGGGCGTAGATGACGGGCGTGACGTGCCCGATCGAGAAGTGCCAGAGGTCCCGGTCGATGGCGGTCGGCTCCTCGGGCGTCAGGTTCATCTCGTGAAAGAAGAGCACCGTGCCGAAGTCGGCCGACGAGAGCGGGCCGCCACTATGGCCGCTCTGCGAGTGCGCGAGGAGCGTGACGATGTCGCGCCGGACCAGCAGGGCGCGTTCCCGAAGTTGGTCGACGCTGAGTTCCAGCCGCGGCATGCGGGGCGATCCTCCCGAAGGGCGAATGGCCGCGGGCGTTTCCGCGGACCGTGGGCACGAACCTCTACGCTAGCGAACCGGGCGCGGCCTCGCAAGGGCTTTCCCCGCCCCCTTTGGTACCGCTCTCAGGCGTTCACGTAGCGCGGGTGGTCGGGGTCGGGGAGCGCCCCGGCCCGAATCGCGCGGGCGATTTCGGCGATCCCGTCCGGGACGCGGCGGGAGGCGCGGAAGCCCCAGAGGCGCTCGATGCGATCGAAGGAGACGCGGTAGGTGCGCGGATCGATCGCCTCCTCCGCCATCCGGACGCGGACGCCGGGGACGGCGCGCTCGTACTCCTCCTTGAGGTCGCGCAGCTGGTAGTTCTCGAGATTGTCGCCGACGTTCAGGATCGGCTCCCCTTCCAACGGGAGCGCCTCGCTCATCGCCATCTCCAGCGCGTGCGCGATGTCGGCCACGTGCACGAAGGGACGCCACTGCGAGCCGCCGAAAATGGTGATCTCGCCGGTTCGCACCGCGCGGAGCGTGAGGAGATTCACGACGAGGTCGAAGCGCATGCGCGGCGAGAGTCCGTAGACGGTGCCGAACCGGAGGATGACCGGCTCGAAGTCGGCGGCGCCCACGAGATCGAGGATGCCGATCTCGGCGTGGCGGCGCGTCTCGGCATAGAGCGAGAGCGGGTGCACCGGCGAGGTCTCGGTGAGGAGTTCGTTCCGCCCTTCGCCGTAGACGCTGCAGGTCGACGCGAATACGAAGCGGCGCACGCCGACCGCCGCGGCGCGCCGCGCGAACGCGACGGTGGCGGTCCAGTTCGTCTGCACCGCGACCTCCTCGTCCTGCGCGCAGGCCTTGTCCCCCACGATCGCCGAGAGGTGGATGACCGTGTCGGCCCCCTCCATCGCCTCGTCGTGCGTGCGCGGATCGCGGAGGTCGCGCGTTTGAATCTCGAGTCGCGCCTCCTGTTCCAAGCCGACGAGCCCGTGCGCGCCGTGGAGCATGCGGTCGACGACGCGGACGCGCTCCCCCGCCGCGAGGAGCCGCCGGACGAGGACCGCGCCGATGTAGCCCGCGCCGCCGGTGACGACGACCGGCCCGCGGCTCACCGCCGCCTCAAGAGGTAGAGATGGTGGTCGGCCGCGACGCGCGCCAGGCCGCCGCGCGGACGGAGCGCGCGATCCCAACGCTCCGCCGCACCGAAGAACGCGCCCGCCGCGTCCGACGCGCGCGCCTCGTCGGGAAGAAACCGGGCCGCGTGGCGCTGGAGGGAGTAGAGGACGTTCGAACCGAGCGCTTCCGGCTCGAACCACGCCGCGGCCTCGCGCAGGAGCGCGCGCTCGTCGACGACCGCGCAGAAGTAGCCGTTCTCCCGCTGCGCGCCGACGCGATAGGGGTTGTCGTTCGGATCGCCGAGGAACCGGCTCTCCGCGTTGTTGAGGACGAGCGCCAGCGCCCCTCCCGCGCGCAGGACGCGCGCCGTCTCCGCGAGCGCGCGCGAACGCGCCTCGGCGGGAAGATGCTCGAGGAGACCGAGGCAAACGACGAGGTCGAAGGAAGCGTCTCGATACGGCAGGAGATCGGCGCGGTGGCGAAGCCGGTCGTACGCGGCGTCCGCGACGCCCGCGGCGCGGAGCCGGGCGCGAAGCCGTTCGAGCATGCCGGGCGCGAGGTCGGCGCAGGCGAGCCGTTCCACGCGCGGCGCCAGTCGCGACGCGACGCGTCCGACGCCCGCCCCCAGATCGAGCGCGCGCGCGACGGCGCGGTCGCCGAGCGACTCGAGGAGGAGCCCCGTCTCCCAGGCGTCGTAGGCGCGATTCACGGCCGCCGGCTCGCCGAGGCTCAGCACGGCGGCGAGTTCGTCGCCCCGTTCGTGGCGCGCGCCGCTCCAGTAGTCGGCGGCAAGCCTGGGATCGTAGGTCATCGGGGAGAGCGCCGCCCGCGGGTGCGCTGGACGCGGCGGGTCGGCTTCGCTAGGATGGTCGTCGTTCGAGCCGCCGCGCCGTGCGCGCGGCCGTCGACCGAAAACCCGACGACGGAGGAACGTTCATGGTGGAGAGCGCCCAGATGGTCAGCAATCCGGCAGTGGAGTGCATGCGCTGCGGGAAGCTTTTCGGCCCGAATCAGATCTTCCATCTCAAGGAGGATCCCCGGCGCCCCTACCTTCGCTGCCAGCACTGCGGCGCGAAGAACGAGATCCGCGCGGAGGACCGCTTCTCCATTCGCCTCATCGGCATCATTCCGGAGCCGCAAGCCTCGCGCCCCGGCGCCTAGCCGCTGATCGCCGCCGGACCGCGTCCGGCTCGCCGTTCCCGCCGAATTTCCGAGAATAAAATCGGGTCCCCTCCCCTCGCGGGAAGGGGACCCAAGGTGTGCCCGGGGCGAGATTTGAACTCGCACGGGGTTACCCATACGCCCCTCAAACGTACGTGTCTACCAGATTCCACCACCCGGGCAATGCATCACAGCTTCCCTGCTACGTCGGCGATCGGTTTACTTCCCGCCCGAGGGGGGCGGAGTCGCCGGCGTGCCGGTCGTCGGCGCGCCCGTCGCGGGCGCGGTCGTGTTCGGTGCGGGAGACGTTCCCGCGGGGGCTTGCCCCGTCGGAATGTCGGCCGCCGGCGCCTGACCGGCCGGCTGTCCGGTCGCCGGCGCGCCCTGCGGCTGCCCCGCGGTGCCGGTGCGCTGCGCCGCGCGGCGGCGCGCTTCCTCCTGAATGAGGCTCGAGCGGCCCGAGGAGTTCCGCGATGCGGAGAGTCCGAGCGTGAGCGACGTCACGAAGAAGACGATCGCGAGGACCGTCGAGGCGCGGCTCAGGAAGGACGCCGCCCCGCGGCCGCCGAAGAGCGTCTGGCTCGAACCGCCGCCGAACGCGCCCGCCAGCCCGCCGCCCTTCCCCGACTGGAGAAGGATCGAGATCATGAGCGCGAGGCACGCGATCAGATGAATCACCGTGAAGATTGCGATCAGAAATCCAGGCATAGTCGAATGTTGCTCCTATGTGGGTCGGCGACGCGCCAAACCCGAGTGGGAAAGCCTACCACGCGTCCGGCCGAGGGTCAATGCGGGGACGGGCTGCTGGACGGTTCCGCTTCGAGCGCCGCGGCGATGGCGAGGAACGACTCCGCGCGAAGCGACGCCCCTCCCACGAGGAACCCGCCGACGTCGGGCAGCTTCCCCAGCGCCACCGCGTTCTTCGGGTCGACGCTTCCGCCGTAGAGAACGGGCGTCTCGGACGCGCCGGTCCGCCCCGCGGCGGCCAGTTCCTCCAGCACCCAGGCGTGCGCCTCGGCCACTTCCTCCACCGTCGCGACGACGCCGGTGCCGATGGCCCAGACCGGCTCGTACGCGACCAGGAGCGCCGCGCGATGGGAGGCGCCCTCGAGCGCCCGGCGGACCTGACGCGCGAGCACGTCGCGCGTCTCCCGCCGCTCGCGCTCCGCGAGCGTCTCGCCGACGCAGAGCACGGGCGTCAGCCCCGCGCGCCAGGCCGCGATCAGTTTCTGTCGGCAGAGCGCGTCGCTCTCGCAGAAGAGCCGGCGCCGCTCCGAGTGGCCGACGAGGAGGTACTCCGCGCCCGCCTCGCGCACCTGCTCGGCCGCGAGTTCGCCGGTGAAGGCGCCCTTCGGTTCGCCGTGACAGTTCTGCCCGCCCAGCCTCGGATCCTCGGCCTTCCGCGCGCCCGCGAGCGCGTGGAGCGCGGTGGCGGGCGGGAAGACGAGGAACGAAAGCGCGGGATGCCGCTTCGCGCCCGCCGCCACCTCGGCGTAGAGCGAGAGTCCCTCGGCGACGGTGAGGTTCATCTTCCAGTTGCCGGCGAGGACGCGTCTCATCGGGGCGACGTCATGATTCGGTCGGGGCCGGCGCCGCGGCGGCGCCTTCGAGGGCCGCCACCCCGGGGAGCACGCGCCCCTCGAGGAATTCGAGCGATGCGCCGCCGCCCGTCGAGCAGTGCGTGATCTGCGACTCGACGCCCGCCTGGTGCACGGCGGCCAGCGAGTCCCCGCCTCCGACGACCGTGAACGCGCCGCGCTTCGTCGCCTTCGCGACCTCGTGCGCCACGCCGACCGTGCCGGCGGCGTAGGCGGGAACTTCGAAGACGCCCATGGGTCCGTTCCAGAAGACCGTGCGCGCGTCGGCCAGGAGCGCCGCGATCGCTTCGAGCGACGCGGGGCCGATGTCGACGCCGGCGAGGTCGGCCGGAATGGACGACGCCTCCACGATCCGGCCCGGATCCGTTCCGCGGATGTCGGCGGCGGCGCGGCAGTCGGTCGGGAGGAGGAGTTTCGCGGCGTGCGGCCCGCTCAGGAGCGCGCGAGCCATCTCGATCCGATCCTCCTCCACGAGCGAGCGGCCGACGTCGACGCCTTTCGCGCGAAGGAACGTGAACATCATGCCGCCGCCGACCACGAGACGGTCGACCCGCGGCAGGAGATTCTGCAGCACGTCGATCTTCCCCGAGATCTTGGCGCCGCCGAGGATGGCGACGAACGGCGGCTGCGCCGATTGGAGAAGACGGCCGAGTGCGCCGAGCTCCTTCTCCATCAGGAACCCCGCCGCGCGTTCGGCCACGTGCGAGGTCATGCCCTCGGTGGAGGCGTGCGCCCGGTGCGCCGCGCCGAAGGCGTCGTTCACGTAGACCTCGGCCAAGCGCGCCAACGCCGCGCTGAATTCGGGGTCGTTCGTTTCCTCGCGCGGGTCGAAGCGGAGGTTCTCGAGCAGGAGGATGCCGCCGTCCGGAAGCGCCGCCGCCGCCGCTTCCGCGCGCGGTCCGACGATGTCGTCGGCGAACGCGACGGGCGCGCGCAGGAACTTCTCCAGACGCTCGCGCACCGGCTTCAGGCTCTGCTTCGGATCGCGCTTCCCCTTCGGGCGCCCGAGATGCGAGGCGACGACGAGGCGCGCCCCCTTCTCCGTCAGATAGCGAAGGGTCGGCAGCGTCGCCACGATGCGCGTGTCGTCCGCCACCGAACCGTCCGGCGCGAGCGGGACGTTGAAGTCGACGCGCACGAAGACGCGCCGGCCCGCGACGTCGAGAGAGCGGAGCGTCCGATAGGCCATCGCCGCCTCCCTACGCCCGCCCGAGGAGCAGGAGCGCGTCGACCATGCGGTTCGAGAAGCCCCACTCGTTGTCGTACCAGGAGAGGACCTTCACGAAGCGATCGCCCGACACCATGGTGAGCGGCGCGTCGAAGATCGAGGAGTGGGCGTTTCCGACGATGTCGGAGGAGACGATCGGATCCTCGTTGTACTGGAGGATTCCCTTCATCCGTCCTTCGGCCGCTTGCTTCATCGCGCCGTTCACGGACGCGACGGTGGCCGGCTTCGACACGGTGATCGTGAGGTCGACCAGCGAGCCGTTCGCCACCGGCACGCGCACGGCGACGCCGTCGAGCTTGCCCTGCAGCGACGGCAGCACGAGCCCGATCGCCTTCGCGGCGCCGGTGCTGGTCGGGATCATGTTGAGGGACGCGGCCCGCGCGCGGCGGAGATCCTTGTGCGGCGCGTCGTGGATCCGCTGGTCGTTCGTGAAGGCGTGCACGGTCGTCATGAGGCCGCGCTCGACGCCGAACGACTCGTCCAGGACGGCGAGCACGGGGGCGAGGCAGTTCGTCGTGCAGGAGGCGATCGAGACGATCTGGTGCTTCGCGGGGTCGTAGGTCGTCTCGTTCACGCCGATGACGAAGGTCGCGTCGGCGCCCTTCGACGGGGCCGAGACGAGGACGCGCTTGGCGCCCGCCTGCAGATGCACGGCGGCCTTGTCGCGGTCGGTGAACTTCCCGGTGCACTCGAGGACCACGTCGGCGCCGAGGTCCTTCCACGGGAGCGCGGCCGGATTCATCTCGCTCAGGCAGCGGATCTTCGCGCCGCCCAGCTTCAGCATTCCGTCGGCGGCCTCGACCCGCTCGGGAAGGGGCCCGTGGATGGAGTCGTAGGTGAGGAGGTGGGCGAGGCTCTTCGCGTCGGTGACGTCGTTCACGCCCACGAACTCGATGCCCGCGTTCCGCTTCAGGGCCGCCCGAACGACCAGGCGCCCGATCCTGCCGAATCCGTTGATGCCGACGCGCACGTCTGACCCCTTTCCTAGCTGAAGAAGACCCGGGCCGTCTCGTAGAGTTCCGGGCCCACCAACTTCATGGACCCGACCGCCTCGGCGAGGGGCAGATCCACGATTTGCGTTCCATGAATGGCGACCATGCGGCCGAAGCCGCCGCGCGCCACGAGATCGACGGCGGCGACGCCGAAGCGCGAACCGAGCACGCGATCGAACGCGGTCGGCGATCCGCCGCGCTGGATGTGCCCCAGCACGGTGTAGCGCGTCTCGAAACCGGTCCCCGCCTCGACCAGGGCCGCGATCGTCGGGGCGATGCCGCCCAGGCGGACGTGGCCGAAGGCGTCGCGCTTGTCGCCCGGCACGAAGATCGACTTGCCGTTCTCGTCGGAGACCTGCGCCCCCTCCGAGACGACGATGATGCTGAAGCTCCGCCCCTGGTCGTGGCGGCGGCGAACGGTGTCGCAGATCTCCTTCATGCTGACCGGGAACTCGGGAATGAGAATCAGGTCGGCGCCGCCCGCGATCCCCGACTCGAGGCCGATCCAGCCGGCGTGGCGTCCCATCACTTCGACGACCATGACGCGATCGTGCGACTCCGCGGTCGTGTGGAGCCGGTCGATCGCCTCGGTGGCGATGGAGAGCGCCGTGTCGAAGCCGAAGGTGTAGTCGGTGCCGTTCACGTCGTTGTCGATCGTCTTCGGGACGCCGACGACGGGCACTCCGGCGGCCGCGAGCTTGTTGGCGGCGCCGAGCGTGTCCTCGCCGCCGATGGCGATGAGGGCGCCGATTTGCCGCTTCTCGAGCACGGCGCGGATCTTCGCCTCGCCCTGCGGGTCCTTGTAGGGATTGGTGCGGGAGGTGCCGAGGATGGTGCCGCCGCGCGGGAGGATGCCGGCGACGTCCTCGAGGCCGAGCGGATCGATCTCCTCGATGAGGAGCCCGCGCCATCCGTGGCGGACGCCCGCGACCTCCCAGCCGTACGCCTTCACGGCGCGTTTGACGATCGCGCGAATGACCGCGTTCAGCCCCGGACAGTCTCCGCCCCCCGTCAGGACTCCGATGCGCACCGCGCCGCCGCCTCCGTTTCAGTCATAAGTTGTTTTTGTCGATAGGGTTAGAGCGCCCGATTCTAGGGCCGCGGAGGCCCGAAGTCAAGGGGGGTCCGAGGAGGCGGGGCGGCGCCCCGTCAGTGCATGCTGGAGGTGGAGGAGTAGCGGAGGATGTAGTCGCCGTAGCCCTGCTCGTCGACGAAGACGAATTTCAGCGCGTTGTTCGTTTCGCTGAGCCCGCGCCGCGCCGCCAATTCCCGGCCGCGGAGCTGATAGGACCAGATCTCGAAGGGCCGCGTGTCCACGATGCCCGGGTTCTGCTTGGAGATCTGACTCTCCGCCTCGCGCGGAATCTCGCCGCTGATGGCGAAGCCGAGGGTCTTGTCGCTCACCGGAAGCCGCTCGATGCGCACTTCGTCGGGCTCCCCGAATCGGATATAGACGCGGCCCCGGTCGCTGAACATCCCCTTCTCGAAGACGGTGTAGCTGATGTTCGCGTGCTCCACGCGGCGAAGGAACTCCTCGTAGGTCTCGTTCTCGGCCGTGTCGGGCGTCGGATCGACCGAACGCCAGAGTTCCTGGATCCGAACTTCTTTCGTCCCCATGGGGAGCGCGCGGAACGTGATCTCGTCCTCCGCCGACAGGAGGACCTTCGCCGCGACCTCGAAACCGTCGCTCGCGGTCGGAGTCCACGAATCGGCGCGCCAAAGCACGTCGAACTCCGTGGCGCTCGAGGCCGGCTTGGCGCCGGGGTCGGACGACTCGAGCGCGAGGAGGAACCGGTAGTGCCCCGCCGGAATGGCCGAGAGATCGACGGCCAACGCGTGCGGCCAGGCCTCCCCTTCGGTGACGCGAAGCGAATCGTGGGAGGTGAAGACGGTGTCGCCGTCGGCCGCGACGATGCGCGAGGTGAGCCGGTAGCGCCGCCCCTCCGGCGGCGGCGGCGAGTCATAGATCTCGTAATAGGCCGAATAGACATCCTGGTAGAGCCCGTAGAAGCCGCTCGGCTGCGGCAGCACCTCGTACGGCCCTTTCCCGAAGCGACTCTCCTCGGTGCGCGGCGTGATCGTCCAGGCGGGGAGGACGCCGCTCAGCGCCGGCTTCGCGAAGA
>DASTSZ010000374.1:0-18489 GCA_035760425.1 Candidatus Eiseniibacteriota bacterium
TCGGCTCGGAATCCAGCATGGAGAAGCTCTATGCTGCGGCGCGCGCGGGCAAGCCGGCAAAATTGTTTGCGGTCCTGAATGCGCGCTTCCACGAGCAGGAAGCCTATATCGTCGCCGAAGCCGGCGTGCCCGGTGCGATCACGATCGCCACCAACATGGCCGGCCGCGGTACCGACATCCAGCTCGGCGGCAACCTCGACATGCGCATCCAGCGCGAGACCGAAGGGCTAGAAGGCGCCGAGCGCGAGGCCGCGATCGAGGAAATCAAGCGCACCATCGCGGTAGACAAGGCCAAAGTGCTCGCCGCCGGCGGCCTGATGATCATCGGCACCGAGCGGCACGAGAGCCGCCGCATCGACCGCCAGCTGCGCGGCCGCGCCGGCCGCCAGGGGGATCCGGGCCACTCGCGCTTCTATCTCTCGCTCGAGGACGACCTGATGCGTCTCTTCGGGTCGGAGCGGATCGCGGCGATCATGGAGCGCCTGGGCGTCGAGGAGGGCGAGGTCATCGAGCACGGGCTCGTCACGAGCGCCATCGAGCGCGCCCAGCGGCGCGTGGAGGCGCACAACTTCGAGATCCGGAAGCATCTCCTCGAGTACGACGACGTGATGAACCGCCAGCGCACGGTGATCTACGGCCAGCGGCTCATGGCCCTCGAGGAGGGGGATCTCCACGAGACGATGCTCGAGCTGATCGACGCGACGGTGCGCGAGCGGGTCGCGGTGCACGTCTCGGGCGAGCGGTTCGACGACGAGGACGTGAAGCGCCTGCTGAACGACGCGAGCCAGATCGCCCTTCGGCCGCTGGCGCCCCCCGATCCCGACGCGCTCCGCACGGCCGACGATTGGGAGGAGTGGCTCCTCGGCGCCTTCCGCGAGATCTACGAGAAGAAGGAGCAGGAGTTCACGCCCGAGCTCCTGCGCGAGGCGGAGCGTCACATCTACCTTCAAGTGATCGACGAGCATTGGATGGACCACCTCCGCGAGATGGACCATCTCCGCGAGGGGATCGGGCTCCGTGCGTACGGACAGCGCGACCCGCTGGTGGAGTACAAGAAGGAAGCGTTCGTGATGTTCGAGGAGCTGACGCGCTCCATCCGCGAGGAGACGGTGCGGACGCTCTTCCGCGCCGCGCTCGTCGTGGAGCCGCCGCCGGGCCTGCCGCCGCGGGGACTCCCGCCCGGCGCCTCCGAGAGCGGTCCGGGCGAAGCCGCCCCGGCGCCGACCCCGCGCGTCGCGACGAGGCCGTCGCCCATGGCGGCGCGCGCCCCGCGGATGCAAACGTCGCATGCGAGCGTCACCGCCTTCGGCACGCCGGCGGCGGCCGAGCCGCCTCCGGGCGTGCCGCGCGCCGCGGAACCGACGGAGCCGAAGATCGGACGAAACGACCCCTGCCCGTGCGGCAGCGGGAAGAAATACAAGAAGTGTCACGGCGCCTAACCCGAAGGAGGACATCCGATGGATGACAGCGTTCGCGAGATGGTGTTCCTGATCGTGGAACAGCTGAAGGCGTACGTGGACGGCGACGAGGACGCGCTCCTGGAACTGACGCAGGTGCTCGACTCCGGGAGTCACGACGCGGACACGGTGAATCAGGCGTTCGAACTCATCTTCCGCGCCCTGGAGCCCTACGCCCGCGAGGATTTCTCCGCCGATCCCTCCTCGCCGCGGCAGAGCGTGCGCGTGCCGACCGCCTCCGAGCGCGCCTACCTCGACGCGCCGGGGTACCGCTATCTCTACGGGCTCGTGGAGAAGGGGCGCGTGAGCCCCGAGCAATTCGAGGAGATCATGGCGCGGGTCCGCGAGGACGCCTCGCTCCTCGACACCGAAGCGACCGCCAAGGAACTCGCCACCTCCGTGCTCATCCGTTGGTTCGACGACGAGCACGGCGTCGAGTTCGATCCCAGCAACCCGACGTGGGTGCACTAGATGCCAGCCAAACGATCCAAGCGTCCTCCCGTTAAGACGATCCTCGCGCCCGCCGAGGCGGCGAAGCCGGCCGCCAAGAAGTCGGCCAAGCCGTCGGCCGCGGCGAAGAAGTCGGCGAAGCCGGCCCGCGCCAAGGCGAGCGGCTCGACCGGCAAGAGCGGCCTCAACCTCGTCATCGTCGAGTCGCCGGCCAAGGCGCGCACGATCGGGAAGTACCTCGGGCCCGGATTCGAAGTCCGCGCCTCGAACGGCCACGTGCGCGACCTTCCGAAGAGCAAGCTCGGCGTCGACGTCGACGACGACTTCGCCCCCTCCTACGTCCTCATCAAGGGGAAGGGGAACATCGTCAAAGACCTGAAGGCGAGCGCGCGCCGCGCGGCCGTCATCTACCTCGCGCCCGACCCCGATCGCGAAGGCGAGGCGATCGCGTGGCACCTGGCCGAGACGCTCGGCGAGGACGAGTCGAAGCTCCGCCGCCTGGCGTTCTACGAGATCACGAAGCGCGGCGTCGAAGAGGCGCTCACGAAGCCGCGCACGATCGACATGGCGAAGGTGCAGGCGCAGCAGGCGCGCCGCGTCCTCGACCGGCTCGTGGGCTACAAGGTGAGCCCCTATCTCTGGAAGACCGTCCGCTACGGCCTCTCGGCGGGACGCGTGCAGAGCGTGGCGCTCCGGCTCATCTGCGAGCGCGAGAGCGAGATTCGCGCCTTCACGCCGCAGGAATACTGGACGATCGACGTCGACCTGGAGACGCCGGCGGGCGAGACGTTCCGCGCCCGCGTCCAGAAGAAGAACGGCGAGAAGCTCGCGCTGACGAACGAGACGGCGAGCCGCACGGAAGCGGCGGAACTGGCCAAGGAGCGCTTCACGGTCGCGTCGCTTCGGACGCAGGAGAAGAAGCGGAATCCCGGACCGCCCTTCATCACCAGCACGCTGCAGCAGGACGCCTTCCGCCGCCACCGCTTCTCGGCGCAGAAGACGATGGTCCTCGCGCAGCAGCTCTACGAAGGCATCGACCTCGGCGCCGAGGGCGCCGTCGGTCTCATCACCTACATGCGTACCGACTCGACGCGCGTCTCACCCGACGCCATCGCGGAAGTGCGGAACTACATCCAGCACACCTTCGGCGCGCCCTACCTGCCGGAGGAGGCGCGCCAGTACCGCTCGCGCGAGACCTCGCAGGACGCCCACGAGGCGGTCCGCCCGACGGCGGTGGCGCGGACGCCGGCGTCGCTCCGTTCGCACCTCGAGCCCGACCAGTACAAGCTCTACGAACTCGTCTGGCAGCGCTTCGTCGCCTCGCAGATGAATCCGGCGCTCGTGCTGACGACGACCGCCGAGATCACGGCCGGGGCGTTCCTCCTCCGCGCCTCGGGGAGCCGCATCAAGTTCGACGGCTTCGCGCGCGCCTACGCCACCGCGCTCATCGAGGAGGCCGAGGAGGGAAAGAGCAAGCTCCCGGCGCTCGCGCAGGGCGACGCGCTCGTGGAGCGCGGCATCCTTCCGGAGCAGCACTTCACCGAGCCGCCGCCGCACTACACCGAGGCGACGCTCGTGAAGACGCTCGAAGAGAAGGGGATCGGCCGGCCGAGCACGTACGCGACCATCGTCGGCACGATCCTCACGCGCGACTACGTGACGCGGGACCGCGGGAAACTCGTTCCCACGGAACTCGGGATGACCGTTTGGAAGATCCTCGCGAAGGCGTTCTCGGACGTCTTCGACGTCGCGTTCACCGCGCGGCTCGAGGGACGGCTCGACCACGTCGAGATGGGGAAGGATCCCTGGGTCGAGGTGGTCACGGAGTTCTACAAGCCGTTCGAGAAGGACCTCGCCGCGGCCGAGCTGACGCAGGCCGAGGTGAAGGCCTCGCTGGCCGAGGAGACGGACAAGGAGTGTCCGAAGTGCGGTTCGAAGATGGTGAAGAAGTTCGGCCGCAACGGCCCCTTCCTCGCCTGCCCGAAATATCCCGAGTGCAAGACGACGATGCCGCTCGAGGACGAAGCGCCGGTGGAGGCGCCGAACGTGCCCTGTCCGACCTGCGGCGGCGTCATGCGCGTGCGCACGGGACGCTTCGGCAAGTTCCTCGCGTGCGCGAGCTATCCCGACTGCAAGGGGACGCGGCCCTTCACGCTCCAGATCCAGTGTCCCGAGTGCGGCAAGGGCGAGCTGGTGGAGCGGCGCACGAAGCGCGGGAAGAACTTCTTCGGCTGCAGCGCCTATCCGGCCTGCACGTTCGGTCTCTGGGACCGGCCGCTGAAGCAACCCTGCCCGGCGTGCGCCTACCCGATCCTCGTGCAGAAGCACACGAAGTCGAAGGGCGACTTCCAGCAGTGCCCGAAGTGCAAGGCGAAGTTCGGCGAGGACGGCGGAACGGACGGGACGGACGGGGCGGAGGAGCTGAGTGGAACGGTGGATCGCTGAGTTCGAGAAACACCTCGAGGAACGCCGCTACGCCGACGCCACGCGTCGCGCCTACGCGGACGAACTCCGCCGCTTCGAGGCGTTCGCCCATTCCCGTCTGAAGCGGCCGGTGTCGGTGCCGCGCGATCTCACCGCGGAACTGATCGCCGCCTTCGCCGCGGCCCGTTCGCTCGAACGGGTCGACGCCCGCCAACGAATTCACGCCCGCACGCTCGCCCGGTCGCTCGCGGCGGTGCGCGGCTTCCTCCGCTATCTCGAACGCCGGGGCGAATCGGTGGGCGAGGCGCGCGGCGGATTCCCGCGCGTGTCGCTCCCGGAGACGCTCCCGTCGGCCCTCGGCGAACAGGCCCTGAACACGCTCCTCGACGAGGCGGCGGCCGCGGCGAAGGACGATCCGCGCGCCTGGCGCGCCGTGGCCGCGGCCGAATGTCTCTACGGCGCGGGGCTGCGCGTCGGCGAACTCGCCGGCCTGACGCGGAGCGGACTCGACGAGAAGCGCCGGCTCGTCCGCGTGCTGGGTAAGGGTTCGCGCGAGCGCGTCGTGCCGCTCGGCGCGCGGGCGCTCGTGGCGCTGAAGCGCTATTGGGCCACGCTCGGGCGCGAGCCCGCCGCGGGGGATCCGATCGTCTTCGGGCGGGGAAACGCGGCCGCGACGACGCGGACGCTCGAGCGCGACATCCGCGGACTGCTCGCGCGGCTCGGCCCGAACGCGGCGAGCCATCCGCACGCCCTTCGGCACAGTTTCGCGAGCCATCTCCTCGAGCGCGGAGCCGATCTGCGCGCGGTCCAGGAGCTGCTCGGCCATCGCAATCTCCAGACGACCCAGATCTATACCCATGTGACCCGTCGGCGGCTGAAGGCCGCCTACGAGCGCGCCCACCCGCGCGCCTAGACGATCGTCCGCACGGCGGAACGCGTTTCGAACCCCTTACCACGGGAGTCTCACGCATGAAGCGGGACCTGCTCTCCTTCGCCGATCTCACCCGGGCTCAGGCCGACCGGCTCTTCGACGTCGCGCTCCGGCTGAAGGCCGACCTCCGCGCCGGGCGCGCGCACCAGGAGCTGTCGCAGAAGACGCTCGCGGTGCTCTTCCACAAGCCGAGTCTCCGGACGCGGCTCTCCTTCGAGGTCGCCATGACGCAGCTCGGCGGCTCCTCGCTCTTCATCACCGAGAAGGAGATCGGCATCGGCTCGCGCGAGCCCTCGCAGGACGTGGCGCGCGTCCTCTCCGGCTACGTCGACGGCATCATGATCCGCACGTTCTCGCATCAACTGGTCGTCGATCTCGCGAAGCACGCGACGATCCCGGTCATCAACGGGCTCACCGACTGGCTCCACCCCTGTCAAATCCTCGCCGATCTCCTGACCATGCGGGAGTGCGGCATCGACTTCGACAAGGCGGTCGTGGCCTTCATCGGGGACGGCAACAACGTGGCGAACTCGTGGATCGAGGCGGCGACGCTCTACGGGCTCACGGTCCGCATCGCCTGCCCGGAGGGCTACGACCCCGACGCGTCGCTCATGGCGCGCGTGCGCGACCTGGGGCCGGGGAAGGTGGAGATCCACCGCACGGCGGCCTCCGCCGCGGCCGGCGCGGACGTCCTCTACACCGACGTCTGGGCGAGCATGGGGCAGGAGGCGGAGCGCGAGAAGCGGCTCCCGATCTTCCGCCCCTACGTCATCGACGCGGCGCTCGTGGCCAGGGCGAAGCCGACGGCGATCGTCCTCCACTGTCTCCCGGCGCACCGCGGCGAGGAGATCACCGACGAGGTGATCGAGGGGCCGCGCTCGATGGTCTTCCCGCAGGCGGAGAACCGGCTCCATGCGCAGAAGGCGGTGCTCTGGGAGTTGATGGGCGGGGCGTCCGGCGGGAGCGCGCGCGCCGCGTCGCGCGGCTCGAAGGCGAAGGCGGCGACGACGAAGAAGCCGGCGCGGCGCGGCGCGAAGGCGCCGGCCCGTCGGAAGGCGGCGTCCTCCGCGCCGAAGCGGCGCGCGACGCGGAACGCGGCGACGCGAGGCGGCGCGCGACGGCGGTGATTCGGCGCCTCGGCCGGGTCGCGCTCCTTCTCCTCGCGTTCGCCGGCTGCGCGCGCTCGCTGCCGCCGCCGGGCGGCCCGCGAGATACGACTCCGCCGCAAGTGCTCGCGACCTCGCCCGCGGACAGCGCCGTGAACGTGGCGTCCGACACCGGCATCGAGCTCCTCTTCTCGGAGGCGATGGATCGGGCGAGCGTCCGCGACAACATCCGCATCTATCCGCCGCCGGGGCGCCTGACCTACCGTTGGAGCGGCCACCGGTTCCGCATCGAGTGGGGCGATGCGCTCGAGCCGGGCACGACCTACCAGCTCTTTCTGAGCGGCCGCGCGCGCGACCTCCGCGGCGTGCCGCTCGGCGCGCGCTATCAGCTTCGATTTTCGACCGGCGCGACGCTCGCGCCCGGGCGCATCGAGGGGCGAATCCGGGCGAAGACGCTTCCGATCGCCGGGGTGCCGGTGCTCCTCTTCCCGGACTCGCTCGGCCTGCGCCCCGACACGACGTCTGCGTTCGAGCCGACGTACCAGACGGAGAGCGACACGGCGGGCGTCTATCGCTTCTCGGGACTCTCGCTCGACCGCGGCTACACGGTCCACGCGTTCTACGACCGAAACGGCGATTCCTACCTCGACAACGAGACCGAAGTCGTCGCCGGATTCGGCGCCGTCGTGCGGTTGACACCCGAGCGGATGCTCGCGGATAGTATCAACATCGTCGCCGTCGATCCGAAGGCGCCGGCCGTCCTGAACGGGTCGATCGAATCGCCCGATTCGACGGCCCGGTTCCTGATCGAGGTGCGCGCGGCGGCCGACTCCGTCCTGGTCGCGCGCACGGAGCGGACGGGCCCCGGTCCGTTCGGACTCCGCGTCGCGGCGGGCCAGTACCGGATCTCCGGCAAGCGCCTCGCGACCGGCGCGAAGCCGGCGCGCGGGAGCGTCGCGGAAGTGCGCGCGATCCCCGAGGCGTCGGCCTCGATCGACGTTACCATCACGGTCGGCCCCGAAGACGTCCGGGGCCCCTACGTACTCACGTTCCCGCCCGCCCCGGCCGAAACGCCGCCGGAGCCCGCGCCCCAGGAGGATTCACGATGAGCCTGTCGCGATCGATCTTCGAAGGGGTCGGCGTGGCCATCGCCACGCCCTACCGGAAGGGCGCCGTCGACGCGGACGCGCTCGCCCGCCTCGCCGCGCACCTCGTCTCGCGCGGCGTGCACGCGCTCTATCCCTGCGGTTGCACCGGGGAGGCGACCTCGCTCACGCCGGCGGAGCGCGCGCTCATCATCCGCACGGTCGTCGAGGTCGCGAAGGGGAAGGCGGCGGTGGTCGCGGGAACCGGCACGGCCGCCACGGACGAGACGATCGCCTTTTCGCGCGAGGCGATCGCGCTCGGGGCGGACGCGGTGATGGTGATCACGCCCTACTCGTGCAAGCCGACGCCGGAGGGCCAGATCGCGCACTACCGCGCCGTGGCGGACGCGATCGACCGGCCGATCGTGCTCTACAACGTGCCGTCGCGGACGGGCGTGCTCATGTCGCCCGAGACGATCGCGCGCCTGGCGGAACATCCCCGCATCGCCGCCGTGAAGGAGGCGAGCGGCTCGGTCGATCACGCGAGCGCCATTCGCGCCCGCTGCGACATCGCCGTGCTGGCGGGGGACGACTCGCTCTTCCTGCCGCTCCTCGCCATCGGCGCGCGGGGCGTCGTCTCGGTCGCGGCGCACGTGGCCCCGGCGGAGATCGTGGCGATGGAGGCGCACTTCCGCGCCGGCCGGCTGGCCGAGGCGGAGGCGATGCACCGGCGGCTCCATCCGATCTTCCGCGCGCTCTTCCTCGAGACGAATCCGGGGCCCCTGAAGCACGCGCTCGAGCGGCTGGGGCACACGACCGGGGAACTGCGCCTGCCGCTCGTCCCCGTGCGCCCCGAGACGGCGCGGGCGGTCGACGCGGCGCTCGACGCCTGCGGGCTCGCGACGCCCGCGCCGGCGCGAGCCGGCGCGTGAGCGCGACGCCGCTCCTCCTCGTCGGCGCCACGGGGCGGATGGGAACGGAGATCCGGAAGCTCCTCGCCGCGCCCGACGACGCGGCGCGCTTCACGCTCGCGGCCTGCGTCGCCTCGGGCGGCGCCGACGACGCCTGCCCGCCGGGCTGCCGCTGGATCGCCGCCGGCGCGTTCGACGCGACCGCGCTCGAGGCGTTGCCGGCCGACGCGGTGGCGATCGACGTGAGTCTCGCCGCCGGGACGGAGTCGCTCGTGACCGCGCTCGAGCGGACGCCTCGCGCCGCGGTCTTCGCCACCACCGGCCTCTCCGACCGGCTCGAGGCGAGGATCGAGGCCCTCGGCCGCAAGGCCGCGGTCGTCCGGGCTCGCAACCTGAGTCTCGGCGTCGCCGTGGCGCGGCGCTGGCTCGCGCTCCTGCCGCCCGCCGCGCGCGCGGCCTACGTCGCCGACATCGTGGAGCACCATCACGCGGGGAAGAAGGACGCGCCGAGCGGCACCGCGATCGATTTGGCGACGGCGCTCGGGGCGCTCGGCGCGGGCCGGCGGCCGGGCGGCGCGGTGGCGACGCATTCGATTCGCGCGGGCACCGTCCCCGGCACGCACCGCGTCCTCCTGAGCGGCGACGGCGAGACGCTCGAAGTGGTCCACACGGTCACCGATCGGAGCGTCTTCGCGCGCGGCGCGCTGCGGGCCGCGCGTTTCGCGCACGGCCGCGCGCCCGGTCTCTACACGGTCGACGATCTCATTCACGACACCCGGCTTTCCTGAGAGGAACGAGTCTCCATGCGCCTGTCCCAGGCATTTCTCCCGACGTTGAAGGAAGACCCGGCCGACGCCGAACTCGTCAGCCACAAGCTCATGGTCCGCGCCGGCATGCTCCGCAAGCACGCGGCCGGCATCTATAGCCTCCTCCCGATCGGCTGGCGGGTGACGAGGAAGGTCGCGCAGATCGTGCGCGAGGAGATGGATCGCACCGGCGCGCAGGAAGTGCTCCTGCCGATCATGATGCCGTCGGAGCTCTGGAAGGAGACGGGGCGCTGGGAGAAGTACGGGAAGGAGCTCTTCCGCCAGCGCGACCGCCACGACCGCGACTACGTGCTCGGACCGACGCACGAGGAGGCGATCACCGATCTGGTGCGCAGCCACGTCCGGTCCTACCGCGACCTGCCGCAGAACCTCTACCAGATCGGCGTGAAATTCCGCGACGAGATCCGGCCGCGCTTCGGCCTGATGCGCGCGCGCGAGTTCATGATGAAGGACGCCTACTCGTTCCACGTCGACGACGCGCAGCTGAACGAGACGTACGAGCGGATGCGGGCGGCCTACACGGCGATCTTCCGCCGCTGCGGGCTCACGTTCGTCGTCGTGGAGGCCGATTCGGGCGCCATCGGCGGGGACGTGAATCACGAGTTCATGGTGACGGCCGACTCGGGCGAGGCGGAGATCTTCGCCTCGGCGTGCGGCTACGCGGCTTCCTCGGAGAGCGCGAAGTTCGCCTGGACGCCGGCGCCGGAGGAGAAGGCGGAGGCCATCGCCGAGAAGGCGACGCCGGAGAAGCGGACGGTCGAGGACGTGGCGGGCTTCTTGAAGGTGGGGGCCGACCGGCTCTTGAAGAGTCTCGTGCTCTACGCCGGCGACGAGCCGATTCTCGCCGTCGTTCCGGGCGATCGCGAATTGAACGAAGCGAAACTGGCGCGCCATCTCGGCGGGGCGCCGCTCCGTCTGGCGACAGGCGCGGAGATCGAAGCGCTCACGGGCGGACCGCTCGGCTTCACCGGTCCGGTCGGTCTCGGCGGGAAGATTCGGATGATCGTCGATTCGACGATTCAGGAAGGGAGGAACTACGTCACGGGCGGCAATCGCCGCGATCTCCATCTGGCGAACGTCCGCCTCGGGCGCGACATCGTCGCCGGGGAGCGGGCGGACCTCGCGACGGCGAAGGCGGGGGACCGCTGCGCCCGCTGCGGCGACGTCATGGCGGTGAGCCGCGGCATCGAAGTGGGCCACGTCTTCAAACTCGGCACGAAGTACTCCGAGTCGATGGCGGCGCGCTTCCTCGACGCCGAGGGCGCCGAGCGGACGATCGTCATGGGCTGCTACGGCATCGGCGTGACGCGCATCGTGGCCGCGGCCATCGAGCAGACGAACGACGAGAACGGCATCATCTGGCCGATGCCGATCGCGCCCTACCACGTGCACGTGGTGCCGGTGAACTACAAGGAGACGCGCACGCGGGAGACGGCGGACGCGCTCTACGCGTCGCTGGCGGAGGCGGGCATCGAGACGCTCCTCGACGATCGCGACGAACGGCCGGGCGCGAAGTTCAAGGACGCCGACCTTCTCGGCATTCCGTTGCGCGTGACGATCGGGGAGAAGGGGCTGGCGGACGGGATCGTGGAGCTGCGGGACCGAAAGACGTCGGCCGTGGCGCGCGTCCCGGTGGGAGACGCGGCCACGGCCGTGATCGCGCGTGTGCGCGAGGCGCTGACGACGACGACTACTTCTTAGCGGCGGCGGCGGCCCGGTTGGCCGCCTTCGCGAGGCGGGACTTCCGGCGGTTCGCGGCCGCCTTCGGAAGGACGCCCTTCCGGACGGCGCGATCGAGAAGGGAAACGGTGCTACGGATAACTTCTTTGTCCGTAGGGGCTTCCGCCACCTTCTTGAGCATCGACTTGAGACCCGTCTTCACCGCGATGTTGCGCGTGCGGTCGCGCTTCGTCGTACGCATGCGCTTCTCGGCTGATTTGTGATGCGGCATTCCTAACCTCCAAAGTCCGAACCGTTTCTTCGAGCGAACGACCAACCCTACCGGACGGGCGCGCGTCTGTCAATCGCATGGTAGCGCGTGATATACTCCGCCCGATGGCTCCGCGCAGCCCGGGCCGGCGCGATGCCGGCAGCCCCACCGACCCGCCGCACCCGCTCGCGTCGTCTCCCGCGTCCGCCCCGACCCACGCCCTGTCCGAGAAGCTGGCCGCCTTGCCGCCTCAACCCGGCGTCTACGTCTTCCGCGATCGGAAGGGGGACGTGCTCTACGTCGGGAAGGCGAAGCGCCTCGATCAGAGGGTCCGTTCGCACTTCCAGGATCCCGGCGCCGTGGGGCCGAAACAGGTGGCCCTCATCCGCCGCGTGCACGATGTCGAGTACATCGCCGTGGAGTCGGAGATCGACGCGCTCCTCCTCGAGGCGACGCTCGTCCGCGAGAAGCAGCCCCCCTACAACATCCGTCTGAAGGACGACAAGCGCTACCCCTACGTCCGCATCTCGTGGCAGGAGCCGTTTCCGCGGATGACGCTCGTGCGGCGCCAGGTGCGGGACGGGGCGCGCTACTTCGGGCCCTACACGGAAGTGAAAGGGCTCCGGCAGCTGCTCCACCTGACGCGCTCCATCTTCCCGATGCGCTCCTGCCGCGACATCGACAGCCACATCGCGGCGAAGCGCGAGTGCCTCGACTTCCACATCGGCCGCTGCACGGGGCCCTGTATCGGGGCGCAATCGCGCGAGGCCTATCGCGCGATGGTGGATCAGTTCTGCGAATTCCTGGCCGGACGCCGCGAGGAAGTCGTGGCGCGATTCCGCGCGCGACTCGAGGACGCCTCGGCGCGCCGCGAGTACGAGCAGGCGGGAAAGCTTCGCGATCAACTCCGGAAACTCGAGTCGGTCCTGGCCCGGCAGCGGATGGTCGACGTGGGCGGCGCCTCGGTCGACATCGTCGGCGTCGCGCGCGACGACGGCGAGGCGTGCGCGGTCGTGCTGAAGATCCGCGAGCGAAGCGTCGTGGCTCGCGATGTCCGCTGGCTCCGCGGCGCCGGAACCGCGTCCGACGGCGAAGTGGCGGGCGCGTTCGTCGGGCTCTACTACCAACCCGACGACGCGATCCCCGAGACGCTCGTCGTGGAGTCCGACCCGGGCGAGACACCGGAGGAGCGCGCCCTCTTGGAGTCGTTCCTCTCGCGAAACGCCGCGGCGCCCGTCCGAATTCGCGCCCCGCGCGATCTCGCCGAGCGGACGCTCGCCCGGACCGCGCGGCGAAATGCCGCCATGCTCCTCGCCCGCGCGCGCGGCGACGCCCCCGACGGCCTCTCCGGCGTCGTGGGGGAGGAGTCGCTCGCGCTCCAGCGCGCGCTCGGCCTCGCGCGGCCGCCCCGCCGGATCCGCTGCTTCGACGTCTCGAATCTCCAGGGGACGTTCGTCGTGGCGTCGATGGTCACCTTCGTCGACGGCCGGCCCGCGAAGTCGGAGTACCGCCGATTCCGCATGCGCACGGTGGACGGGCAGGACGACTTCGCCTCGATCGCCGAGGCCGTGCGCCGCCACGCCGTGCGCGTGGCGGAGGGCTCGCTCCCCGCGGCCGACCTCTACGTGATCGACGGCGGCGTGGGGCAGTTGAACGCGGCGCGCGCGGCCGCCGCGGGGTCGCCGCTCGAGGCGATCCCGTTCGTCGGATTGGCGAAGCGGCTGGAGGAGATCGTGCGGCCGTCGGGCGCGGCCCTCCGGCTCTCGCGGCGCGCGCCGGAGCTGCGGCTCCTTCAGCGTCTGCGCGACGAGGCGCACCGGTTCGCGATCACCTACCATCGCGCGCTGCGCGGCCGGAGCGCGAAGACGTCGGCGCTCGACGCGGTGCCGGGGCTCGGACCGCGGCGGCGCGCGCTCCTCCTCGCGCGCTTCGGCTCGGTGGCGCGCATTCGCCGCGAGCCGGTCGAGACGCTGGCGGAGATTCCCGGCATCGGGCGCGCGATGGCGGCGCGCATCCAAGAGGCCCTGTCGGCGCCCGTGGGAGGGGAGCGATGACGGCGAAACCGCCCCGCGTGGAGATCGCGATCGCCTCCATCGAGACGCCGGCCGGTCCGTTGTGGATCCTCTGCACGGCCCAGGGCGTGCGCGAACTCCGGCTCGGCGGCGGCGCGCCGTCGGCGGGGGAAGCGAAGGCGCGGGGCCTCGCGTTCGTGAAGCGTCCCGCCTGGACGGGCGCGGCGGAGAAGGCGCTCGGCGCCTACCTCGCCTCGCGCGCGCCGCTCGACGACGTCGCGCTCGACGTCGAGGCGGGCACCGCGTTTCAGCGGCGCGTCTGGGAGGCGTCGCGGAAGATCCCGGTCGGCGGCGTCTGGTCGTACGGCGAACTGGCGCGGCGCATCGGGATGCCGGGGGCGAGCCGCGCGGTCGGGAACGCGCTCGGCGCGAATCCCGTGCCGATCGTGATCCCCTGCCATCGCGTCATTCAGTCGGACCAGGGCATCGGCGGCTTTTCGGGTGGTCTCCGCTGGAAGCGATTCCTGCTCGAGCACGAGCGGGGCCAACTCGAACTCGGCATGCAGTCGCCTCGCCGGCGCGGGCGAACGTGACGGCGCCCGACGCGTCCTGGGACGTCCTCGTGCTTCGATTCCGCGACCACCTCGCGCTCGAGCGGCGGTTGAGCGACCACACCGTGCGCGCCTACGCCGAGGACATCGCGCAGTACGGGCGCTACCTCGCGGGCCAGCGCCTCACGGAGCCCGACCGTGTGAAGCCGGCCGACGTGGAGCGCTTCCTCGCGACGGGGGGATGGGCGGCCTCGACGGCGGCCCGGAAGATCGCCGCCATCCGGGCCTTCCACGAGTTCTTGCGCCGACGCGGCGGCGCGGGCGACAATCCCGGGCTATCGGTCCGTCCGCCCCGACGATCGAGACCGCTTCCCGACGTGCTGACGGTGGAGCAGGTCGAGGCGTTGCTCGCCGCGCCGCGGGGCGAGGGGGCGCAGCCGGTTCGCGATCGCGCGCTTCTCGAACTCGCCTACGCGACGGGGCTTCGCGCCAGCGAACTGGCGGGCCTTCGGCTGGAGGAGATCGACCTCGAGGAGGGATTGGTCCGCTGCCGCGGCAAGCGCCAGCGGGAGCGGATCGTTCCCTTCGGAAGCAAGGCGCGCGACGCGATCGTCCGCTACCTCGACGCCGCGCGCGGCGCCTTCTTGAAGGACCGAAGCGAGCGGGCCGTCTTCCTCACGCGCTTCGGGCGGCCCTTCACGCGCATGGGCTACTGGAAACTGCTGCAGGCGCACGCGCGGGGCGCCGGCATCGAGCAGGCGATCTCGCCGCATACGCTGCGGCACTCCTGCGCGACACACCTGCTCGAGGGGGGCTGCGACCTCCGGGTCGTGCAGGAGTTCCTCGGACATCGCTCCATCGAAACGACGCAGATCTACACGCACCTCGATCGAAACTATCTTCGCGAGGTGCACACGAAGTTCCACCCTCGGGCTTCGTGACGCCGCCGGGTAGGGGAGGTTGGATGAATCGGATCTGGAGAGGAGTGACGGGGGGCGCGCTCGCCCTGTTGGCGGCCGCGTGTCTCGCGACGCCTCGCGCGGGGGAGGCCCAGACCTGGGCGCCGGCGTCCTGGAGCAGCGCGGCGGGCGGCGACCTGCTGGCGTCGGCCGGATTCGGCGAGAGCGTGCTACGCGTCTCCAACGCCGCGAAGCAGCCGGCGCCGGTCCCGACCACGCGCGGACCGCTCATGCGGCGCCTGCGCCCGAACACGATCAGTCTCGGCATCCAGGGGCAGTTCGGCGCGGCGCGCGGGAGTTCCCGCATCGCCGACGGTTTCGACCAGGGGCCGGGGTACGCCATCCGCTTCCGTTATCTCCTCAGCCGCGCCGCCGCGCTCGGGTTCTCGTTCGAGCACCAGCGGTTCGAGAGCATCCAGGAGCGCTTGAACGTCCCGGGCGACTTCGCCGACAGCCACTGCGTCGTGACCACGATCTCCGCCGAGGCGGTCCTCTACAGCCATCGGGAACGCGACACGCACCCCTATTTCGTCCTCGGCTTCGGCTACGCGAATCCGGACGTCGTCTACACACCCGAGATCTCGTCGCGCGTGAACGAGGGGGCCTTTCTCACGGGAGGCATCGGATTCGAGCGCTTCGTGCGGCCGCGGTTCTCCATCGACGGATCGATCCGCGCGTACGGCCATATCGCGAACTCCGAGTTCACCACCATCGGACAGGTGGCCCTCGGCATCCATCTCTATCCGGGGGATTAGCGCGTGCGGGTCATCTTCTGGGGGGCCGCCCGCACCGTCACGGGCTCGAAACACCTGCTGATCGGCAAGTCGGGGACGCTCCTCCTCGACTGCGGGCTCTTCCAGGGACGTCGCGCCGAGTCGGAAGCGCGGAACCGCGCGCTCCCGTTCGCCGCCATGTCGGTCGACGCGATGATCCTCTCCCACGCGCACATCGATCACAGCGGCGCCGTGCCCCTCCTCGTGAAGTCGGGCTTCCACGGGCCGATCCACGCGACGCCGGCGACCGCCGACCTCTGCCGCGCCATGCTCCTCGACGCCGCACACATCCAGATGAAGGACGCGGACTACCTGAACCGCCATCGCGGGAATCACAAGCGGGAGGCGAACGGCCGCCGCGCGCGCGACGAGCGGCGCGGACCGGTGGAGCCGCTCTACGACGCCGCCGACGTCGAGCGCGCCCTCGCGCAATTCGTGACGCACGACTATCTCGAAGCGTTCGAGCCGCTGCCCGGCGTCACCGCCTCCTTCCACGAGGCGGGGCACATTCTCGGATCGGCCTCCGTCTTCCTGAAGTGGAAGGACGGCGCGACTCCGCGGAGCCTCGTCTTCTCCGGCGATCTCGGCCGCCCGGGGCGCGCCATCCTCAAGGACCCCGAACCGCTTCCCGCGGCCGACTACCTGATCACCGAGGGGACGTACGGCGGCAAGGAGCATCCGAACGAGGACTCGCTCCTCACGGCGCTGGAGAAGGTCGTTCGCGAGACGGTCGAACGGAAGGGGCGCATCGTCGTGCCCGCGTTCGCGGTCGGCCGGACGCAGGAGGTCGTGCACGCGCTCGATCGGTTGATGTCGGCGCGTCGCATTCCGGAAGTTCCGATCTTCATCGACAGCCCGCTCGCCGCCGACGTGCAGGAGATCGTGCAGCGCCATCCCGAACTCTACGACGCGGAGACGGCGGGGGCGCTCCGGCGCGGCGGCGACCCGCTCGGGATGCGCCGCGTGAAGCTCATTCGCGACGCGCAGGAATCGAAGGCGTTGAACGAGCGCGCGGGGACGTTCGTCACGATCTCCGCCTCGGGCATGTGCGAAGCCGGGCGCATCCTCCACCACTTGCGCCACACGATCGAGGATCCGCGCCACACGATCGTCATCGTCGGCTACCAGGCCGAGGGGACGCTCGGAAAGCGGCTGGTCGAGCGGCGCGAGGAGGTGCGCATCCTCGGCGACTTCTTCGACGTCCGCGCGCGCATCGAGGTCCTGAACGGATTCAGCGCCCACGCCGACCATCCCGCGCTCGTCGCGCAGGCGAAGGCGTGCGGCGCGCCGTCGGGCGTCGCCGTCGTCCACGCCGATCTCGAACGGGCCGAGGCGCTCCGCGCCGGCCTGCCGAACCCGGCGAACGTGCGCATCCCGGTGGAAGGGGAGACGTGGGAGCTCCGGTAGCCCGCGATCCCCGTCGCGCCGCCGGCGGGACGTTCCGCGGATTTCGCGTCGGCGACCGCGTGGTGCACAAGACGTTCGGCGAAGGGCTCATCGTCGAAGTCCGGGACCGCGACGGATTCGAGGTTCTCGAGATCGCGTTCCCCGACGGCATCCGGCGCCTCACGTCGCTCTATCCGCTCGAGCCGCTCGGAAGCGCGCCGCGCGGCGGGCCGGCCGCCCCCGCGCCGACGCCCGTCGGCCCCCGCCCGGGCGGCGTCGAACTCACGCCGCGGGGCCAGTTCCGCATCGCGGCCGGCGCGGAGGAGTTGCTGCAGCGCCTCCTCGTCGGTCCGTTCGACCCGCTTCGCGAGCACGACGTGCGGCTCCGCGCGGAGCGCTACTCGCTCCACCGCGGCTTCGACCGACTGCTCTGCCTCGAGCATCTCCACGACGTCCAGAAATACGAACATCAGGTGCAGGCTTGCATGACGGCGCTTCGCCGCATGCGCGGCCGGGCGCTCCTCGCGGACGAAGTGGGGCTGGGGAAGACGATCGAGGCGGGCCTCGTGCTGAAGGAGTACCTCCTCCGCGGGCTCGTGCAGCGCGCGCTCGTGCTCGTGCCGGCGTCGCTCGTCGAGCAGTGGGACCAGGAACTCCGCAGGAAGTTCGATCTCGAGTTCGCGGTCCTGAAGCACGGCACCGCGTGGTGGGAGGAGCCGCTCCTCCTGGCGTCCATGGATACGGCGAAGCTGCTCCGCCATCGCGACAAGGTGGCGGCCGCGGCGTTCGATCTCGTCATCGTGGACGAGGCCCATCGCTTGAAGAATCAGAAGACGCTGGCCTGGAAGTTCCTCGACCGGCTGGCGCCGCGCTATCTCCTTCTCCTCACCGCGACGCCGGTGCAGAACGACCTCCACGAGCTCTACAACCTGGTGCAGTTGCTCCGACCGGGCCTGCTCGGCACCTACCGGACCTTCGGCCGCGAGTTCATGCGGCGGGGCGACCGGCGGATGCCGCAGAACACGGGCCGACTCGCCACGCTCCTGGGCGAGACGATGATCCGGACGACGCGGGCGAGCACCTCCATCCGTTTTCCGAAACGCCAGGTGACGAACGTCCACTTCGACCTGACGGAGCCGGAGCGCGCGCTCTACGACGAAGTGACGAAGCTCGTCCGGCGCCTGGTGCAGGGGCAGAAGGAGTCGCGGCGCGGGGCGATCAAGCTCACGCTCCTCACGCTGCAGAAGGAGATCGGCTCCTCCTCGTTCGCGGCGGCGCCGACGCTGGCGAAGCTCCTGCAGCGCGACGGCATGGCGGCGTTCCGCGCCGACGTGGAGGCGCTCTGGCGCGCCGCGCGGGGGATCGAGACGAACGCGAAGTTCGAGGGGATCGTGAAGCTCCTCCAGGCCTCGCGGGACAAGATCGTCATCTTCACGCAGTTCCGCGCCACGCTCGAGTTCATCACGCGCTCGCTCCGCGCGCGCGGGGTGAAGGTCGCGACGTTCCACGGCGCGCTCTCCCTCCGGGAGAAGGAGGCCGCCATCGCGCAGTTCCGCGACCGCGCGCGCATCCTCGTGAGCACCGAAGCGGGCGGGGAAGGGCGGAATCTCCAGTTCTGCCACCTCCTCGTGAACTACGACCTTCCCTGGAATCCGATGCGCATCGAGCAGCGCATCGGCCGCCTCCA
>DASTSZ010000375.1:0-10858 GCA_035760425.1 Candidatus Eiseniibacteriota bacterium
CTGCCGACCGCCGACGAGAACATGGCGGCGATTCCCCGGAACCAGCGCCGGAGCATCCGCATCGCGCTGAAGAACGGCCTGACGTCGGAGGTGGGCCGCGACGAACTCCTCGACCCCTTCTTCGACCTCTACTCCCAGAGCGTCCGAAATCTCGGCACGCCCGTCTTTCCGCGCGCCCTCTTCGCCAATCTCATGGACGCGTTCGGCGCCGACGCCCGCATCCTGGTCGTCCGGCGTGAAGGGCGACCGGTGTCGGCGGTGCTCACGTTCTTCTTCCGCGACGAAGTACTCCCGTATTACGGCGGGGCGAAGCGGGAGGAGTTTCAATACGCGGTCAACGACTTCATGTACTGGAGCCTCCTCGGCTACGGCATGGAGCAGGGATACAAGATCTTCGACTTCGGTCGGAGCAAGAAGGGAAGCGGCTCGTACGACTTCAAGCGGCACTGGGGCTTCGAGCCGACGCCGCTCCACTACCAGTATCGACTGGTGCGCCAGTCGACGGTTCCCGACCTGAGTCCGCGCAATCGCCAATTCTCGGCGGCCATCGAGGTCTGGAAGCGGATGCCGCTCTGGCTCTCGCGGCGGATCGGGCCCGCGCTCGTCCGCTACTTCCCGTGAAGATCCTCTTCCTCACGAATCGCGTGCCGTACCCCCCGACGAAGGGGGAGAAAATCCGCTCGTACCACGAGATCGATCAGCTCATCCGGCGTCACGAGGTCCACCTCGTCACGCTCGCCGAGCCTCGCGTCGACGACGAGCCGCTCGCCTACTTGAAGACGCGATGCGCCTCCGTCGAGGCCGTCGATCACTCGCGGCACGCCACGGGCGCCCTCGCGCTCGGCGCGCTGGTGAGCGGGCGGCCCTTCTCCGTCGCCGCGTTCGACTCGGCCCCGCTGAAGCGGGCCGTCGAGCGCCGCATCCGCGAGGAACGGCCCGACCTCCTCTTCGCCTATTCCTGCGCGGTGGCGCCTTCCTTCGAAGCGTCGCGCGGCATACCCCGCGTCATCGACTTCGTCGACGCCGACTCCGAGAAGTACCGCGCCTACAGCCGCGTGCACGGCTTCCCGCAATCGCTCCTCTACGCGCTCGAGGCCGATCGTCTCGGCCGCTACGAAGGGCGCCTCGCCGCGACGTTCGACGCCTCGCTCTTCGTGGCTGAACCGGAGGCCGCCATCGTGCGCGGCCGTGCGCCGGGGCGCGAGATGACGGTGCTCCCGAACGGCGTCGACCTCGACACGTTCCGCCCCGCGCCCGAGTCCGAGCGCGCGCCGGAACCGAACATCGTCTTCACCGGCGTCATGGGCTACTACCCGAACGTCGACGCGGTCGCCTACTTCGCGCGGGACGTGATGCCGCACGTGCGCGCGGCGGTGCCGGCGGCGCGCTTCCTCATCGTGGGCCGCGATCCTGTACCCGCGGTGCGAAAGCTGGAGGAACTGCCGGGCGTCGTCGTCACCGGCACGGTTCCCGACGTGCGTCCCTATCTCGCCGACGCGGCGCTTGCGGTCGCCCCGTTTCGCATCGCGCGCGGCGTCCAGAACAAGGTCCTCGAGGCCATGGCGTGCGCGCTTCCGGTCGTCGGCACGAGCATGGCGTTCCAGGGGCTCGGCGCGCGGGAAGGGGACGGGGTGCGAATGGCCGATACGCCGGAAGCGATGGGGGCCGCGGTCGCCAGCCTCCTGCGCGACGAAACGGAGCGCCGGGCGGCCGGACGTCGCGCCCGCGACTACGTCGAGCGGCACCACCACTGGGATCGATTCGGGGAGCGCCTCGATACGCTCCTGACGAGTCTCGTCGACGCCGCCGGGGGCCGCCGATGAGCACAATTGGGGGGTCCGCCGGCGGCGCTCACCTGCTATGCTACTTGCCGATGAAATCGACACTTGAGACACAATCGGCCGGCCGCCGGCCGGATTTCATGAGCAAGGACCGCCTCTCGTGACGATGCCGCCGAGCCAGGCCGAGCCGGCGCTTCCCGCGGCCAGCCGGCCGTCGTTCGCCGCCGACCTCGCCTCGATCGCGCGCGACTTCTGGAACTACAGGGACCTCCTCTACCAGGTCACCCTTCGCGACATCCGCATCCGCTACAAGCAGGCGGTGATGGGGTTCGGCTGGGCCTTGCTGATGCCGGCCTTGATCGTCGTCGCCGGGCTCCTCATCAAGATCGCGATGGCGACGTTCGCGGGGCGGACGGTGCAGACCTCCGACATCGCGAGCGTGATGGTGAAGGCGATTCCGTGGGCGTTCTTCGTCGGCGCCATCGGCTTCGCGGCGGCGAGTCTGCTCTCGAATATCCAGCTGGTGACGAAGGTCTATCTGCCGCGGGAAGTCTTCCCGGTGGCCGCGACGATCGCGCAAGCCTTCGACACGCTCATCGGCGCCACCGTGGCCGCGATCGTGCTCCCGTTCATGGGCGTCACCTTCTCGTGGACGCTCGCCTGGGTGCCGGTCCTCGCGATCCTGCTCTTCTTCTTCACGACCGCCGTGGGGCTCTTCCTCAGCTGCGCCAATCTCTTCTTCCGCGACGTGAAGTACATCGTGCAGGTGCTGCTCACGTTCGGGATCTTCTTCACGCCGGTGCTCTTCGACGCCTCCATGTTCGGCGTGAAGGGGTCCGTCCTGGTCATGCTGAACCCGCTCTCGCCCTTCTTGGAAGGTCTTCGCCTCTGCATCGTCGAGCACCACGACCTCCTGCAGAGCCTCAGCATCGTCAGCGCCGCGGGCCAGACGATCCAGGTCTGGAGCCCCTGGTATCTCCTCTACGCCGTCGTCTGGAGCGTGGGGGGATTCCTGGCCGCGTCGCTCTACTTCCACCGACTCGAGTTCGTCTTCGCCGAGTACATTTGACCCTGCGCGCGCGAGCATGCGAGGGCGCGAGGACTAGGAGCGCATGAGCCAGTACGCCATCGAAGTCGTCGACGTTTGGAAGAAGTTCCATCGCGGCGCGCTTCACGACAGCCTGCGGGATCTCATTCCGGCCGTGGCGAAGCGGATGGTCGGCCGGGGCCCCAAGCCGACGGAGCTGGAGAAGGGCGACTTCTGGGCGCTGAAGGACGTGGCGTTCCGCGTGAAGCCCGGAGAAGCGCTCGGCATCATCGGCCCGAACGGCGCCGGGAAGTCGACCATGCTGAAGATCCTCACGAAGATCCTCCGCCCGACGCGCGGCACCTGCACGGTGCGCGGCCGCGTCGGCGCCTTGATCGAGGTCGCGGCGGGATTCCATCCCGACCTGACGGGGATGGAGAACATCTTCCTCCAGGGCGCCATCATGGGCATGCGATCGTCGGAGATCGCGCTCAAGGTCGACGAGATCGTGGCCTTCGCCGGCGTGGCCGACTTCATCGACACGCCCGTGAAGCGCTACTCATCGGGCATGCACGCGCGGCTCGGCTTCTCCGTGGCGGCTCATCTGAACCCCGACGTCCTTCTTATCGACGAAGTCCTGTCGGTGGGGGACATGGCGTTTCAGGAGCGCTGCATCGACCGGATGAAGCAGTTCAAACAGCAGGGCGTCGCCATCGCCTTCGTCTCGCACAACATGCAGGCCGTGGCGGAACTCTGCGACACGGGCGTCTTCCTGGCCGGGACCATTCGCGAGATCGGCCCGGCGAATGACGCCATCGGCAGCTACGTTCGCTCCGCGTCGCAGCAGACGGCGTCGCCGAAGGGGGCCGCGATCGACATCCTGAAGGCGGAGCTGCTCGACGAGTCGGGGCGTTCCGTCGTCTCCGTGAATCCCGGCGACGCGATGACGCTGCGCGTCGGATACCGCGTGCAGCGGCCGATGAAGGACTTCCACTTCCGGTTCATTCTCCTGCGGTCGACCGACGGGTTGAAGGTGTTCGACGGCAATCTGCGGAGCGAGGAACTCGGGTTGGACGGCGTCACGGCCGGGGAGCAGTTCTCGGTCGACTTCCGATTCCGGGCGCACCTCGTCCGGGGGCAGTACCACATCGCGACGCATGTCTTCGACAACCCGACGCACGCCTCGATTTCCCACCTCGTGCCGGCCGGCCTGTTCGCGGTGCGGGAGACGAGGACCTACGGGGGCGGCGTGGCGGACGTCGAGCTGACGTCCGGCGGCGTGTCGCGGGCGGCTCCGACCTCCGCGTAGAATTCGCGCAGGGAGGTGGGTTTTTCACCCATCCTCGCCCTCGGCGCAGCGCTTGCGGCGGACACGAAAGGACTTGAGCCGAGACAGCTAAACGGCTACAATATAATCGTTTAGCTTGCCCCGAATCGGGGGCCGTTGCCCTCCGTCGCGTCGGACTCTTCATGGCGCGATGCTTGCAGCTAGACGCTCTGTTCACGAACCGACGACCCGTTCCACGCCTTCAAAGGGATGCTCGAATGAAAGTTCTCGTCACCGGACACCTCGGCTACATCGGCTCGGTGCTGACGCCGCTCTTCCAGCGCGCCGGGCACGAGGTCGTCGGCCTCGACAACGCCCTCTTCGCCGACTGCACGTTCGGCCCGCCCCCGCCGGCCGTCCCGACGCTCGAAGTCGATCTGCGCGACGTCCAGGTGGACGCGCTCCGCGGATTCGACGCCGTGGTCCACCTGGCGGCGCTCTCGAACGATCCACTCTCGAATCTGAACCCGAGCATCACGTACGACATCAATCACCGCGCCACGGTCCGCTTGGCGGCCCTGTCAAAGGAGGCGGGCGTATCCCGGTTCCTCCAGTCCTCGTCCTGCAGCCTCTACGGCAAGGCGGGAGACGTCATGCTCGACGAGAGCGCCGGCTTCAATCCGGTGACCGCCTACGGCGAGTCGAAGGTCTTCGTCGAGCGCGACCTCGCGGGTCTGGCCGACGACCGATTCAGCCCCGTCTATTTGCGAAACGCCACCGCGTACGGCTCGTCGCCGCGCCTGCGCGCCGATCTCGTCGTGAACAACCTCGTCGGCTTCGCCTACACGACGGGGAAGATCCTCATCATGAGCGACGGCTCGCCCTGGCGTCCGCTCGTGCACCTCGAGGACATCTCGCGGGCGTTCCTGGCGCTCCTCGAGGCGCCCCGCGCGAAGGTCCACAACGAGGCCTTCAACGTCGGGCGGAACGAGGAGAACTACCGCGTGCGGGAGCTGGCGGAGATGGTCCGCGAGGCGATCCCGGGCAGCGAGGTCGAGTACGCCAAGGGGGGCGGACCCGACACGCGCGACTACCGCGTCGACTGCGGCAAGATCGCGCGCGTGATCCCCGAGTTCAAGCCGCAGTGGACGGTCCGGCGCGGCATCGACGAACTCCTGGCGGCGTACAAGGCGAACGGGCTCACGAGCGAGGAGTTCCTGAGCAGCCGCTACCTCCGCATCAAGCGCGTGACCGAGCTCCAGGCGAAGGGCGAGCTCGACTCGGAACTGCGCCGCGTCCCGCGTGGCGCGAACCAGGCCGCCGCGTCGGCGCGCCGGTCGGGCTGAGGAGGCTCCGATGAAGGTCGTGCTCTTCTGCGGCGGGCTCGGGCTCCGGCTCGGCGACGGTCCCAACGCGATCCCGAAGCCGATGGCGCTCGTCGGCCAGCGGCCGATCCTTTGGCACGTGATGAAGTACTACGCGCACTTCGGGCACAAGGACTTCATCCTCTGCCTCGGCCACAAGTCGACCGCCATCAAGGACTACTTCCTCAACTACAGCGAGGCCGTCTCGAACGACTTCGTCCTCTCCGGAGGCGGGCGGGCGATGAAGCTCCTCAACGAGGACATCGCCGACTGGCACATCACGTTCGTCGACACGGGCCTCAACTCGACCATCGGACAGCGGCTCCTGGCGGTGCGCGAGCACCTGGCGGGTGAGGAAATCTTCCTCGCCAACTACAGCGACGGCGTCACCGATCTCCATCTCCCGGGACTGATCGACGAGTTCAAGGCCGGCCCGTTCGTCGGGGCGGTCGTCTGCGTGCGTCCGCCGCTCAGCTATCACGCGGTCGAGGTCGGCGAGGGTTCGCGCGTCACGAGCATCCACCCCTTCACCGAGGTGGGGCCGCTCATCAACGGCGGCTTCTTCGTGCTCCGCCGCTCGGTCTTCGACTATCTGAACGACGGGGAAGACCTCGTCGTGCACGCCTTCCCGCGGCTGGTCGCGAAGGGGCTTCTCCTGGGGCGCCACCACAAGGGCTTCTGGGCCAGCATGGACACCTTCAAGGACAAGCAGGCCCTCGAGGAGCTGATGGCCCGCGGCGACGCGCCCTGGGAGCTCTGGCGCCGGAGCGCGCGCGGGTGAGATCGCTCGGCATTCTCGATCGCCTGCCGCGCAACCCGACCATCCTCTGCCTCGGCGCGCATTGCGACGACATCGAGATCGGCTGCGGCGCCACCATCCTCCGGCTACTCCGCGCGCGCCGCGACGTGGCCGTGCGGTGGGTCGTCTTCAGCTCGACGAAGGAGCGGGCGCGGGAGGCGTCGAAGGCCGCGACCCTCTTCTTGAAGGGCGCCCGCCGGCGCGACGTGCGGATCGAGGCGTTCGCCGACGGCCACTTCCCGTATCAGGGCGCCGAGATCAAGCGCGTCTTCGAGGAACTCAAGCGCGAGCCGACGCCCGACCTCATTTTCACGCACTACCGCGACGATCGGCATCAGGACCATCGCCTCGTCAGCGACAGCACGTGGCAGACGTTTCGCGACGCCTTCATCCTCGAGTACGAGATCCCGAAATACGACGGGGACCTCGGCATCCCGAACGTCTTCGCCGAGATCGACGCCGCCACCTGCGAGCGGAAGATCCGCTATCTCACGAAGTGCTACGCCACGCAGCGCGTGAAGCCCTGGTTCACCGCCGAGACGATCCGGTCGCTCATGCGGATCCGCGGCGTCGAATCGCGGGCGCCCCGCTACGCGGAGGCGTTCCACGGCCGCAAGCTCGTCCTCTAGGACGGCGCGCCCCATCGAGCCATTCCAGGAGTGATCGAATGATCTTCACCGAGACGAAACTGAAAGGCGCCTTCATCATCGACCTCGAGAAGCGGGAGGACAACCGCGGCTTCTTCGCGCGTTCCTTCTGCCAGCACGAGTTCGCCGAGCACGGATTGAAGCCGGTCATCGCCCAGGCGAACCTGGCCTTCAACATCCGGAAGGGGACCCTCCGCGGCATGCACTTCCAGTTCCCGCCGGCGGCCGAGACGAAGCTCGTGCGCGCGACCCGGGGCTCGATCCTCGACATCATCGTCGACCTCCGCCCGGAGAGCCCCACCTACCTCCAGCACGTCGCCGTCGAACTGAGCGCCGACAATCATCGCGCCCTCTACGTCCCCGAGCGCTTCGCGCACGGCTACCAAGTCCTCGAGGACACGACCGAGACGAGCTATCAGGTCGGGGAGTTCTACGCGCCCGGCACCGAGGGCGGGCTCCTCTACTCCGACGAACGGCTCGGCCTCACCTGGCCGCTTCCGGTCACCGAGATCTCGCCGAAGGACGCGGTCTGGAAGCCGCTCCGCGAAGTGGAGCCGGAACTCAAGCGCCGGATGTCCGCGTGATCCTCGTCGACACCGCCCTGCGCGCCCGCGAGGAACAGGGGAAGCCGATCCGAGTCGGGATGATCGGCGCCGGCTTCATGGGGCAGGGGCTCACGAATCAGATCGAGAACAGCGTGCCGGGCATGCGCATGGCCGCCATCTACAACCGGAAGCCGGAGCGCGCGGTCGGCGTCTACGAGTACGCCGGCCGGAAGGACGTGGTGCGGGCGACGACTCAGGCGGCCCTCGACGACGCGGTGCGCCGGGGACTCCCGGTCGTGCCCGAAGACCCCTTCACGATCTGCCGCTCGCCCGAGATCGACATCCTCATCGACGTCACCGGGTCCGTCGACTTCGGCGCGCAGGTGATCCTGGAGGCGTTCCGCCACGGGAAGTCGGTCGTGCTCATGAACGCCGAGGTCGACGCGACGCTCGGTCCGATCCTCCGCGTCCACGCGAAGCAGCACGGCGTCATCCTCTCCGCCTGCGACGGCGACGAGCCGGGCGTGCAGATGAACCTCTACCGATGGGTGAAGGGCCTCGGCTTGACGCCGCGCGCCATGGTGAACGTGAAGGGGCTTCAGGACCCCTACCGCAATCCAACGACGCAGCGGGCGTGGGCCGAGCGGTGGGCGCAGAACGCGGCGATGGTCACGTCGTTCGCCGACGGTTCGAAGATCAGCTTCGAGCAGTCGATCGTCGCCAACGCCACCGGCTTCAAGGTCCGCTCGCGCGGCATGTCGCGCGGCCTCGTCTTCGAGGGCCCGGTGATGGAGATCGGGAAGCTCTACGACATCGAGGAGCTTCGCGCGCTCGGCGGCGTCGTCGACTACGTCGTGGGGCTGCCGTTGGTGAAGGTGCTCTGCCTCGCGGAACACCCCGATCCGAAGCAGCAGCACTACCTGAACCTCTACAAGATGGGGGAGGGCCCGCTCTATCCCTTCTGGATCCCCTACCACCTCGTCCATTTCGAGACGCCCTTCGCCATCGCCCGCGTGGCGCTCTTCGGCGACGACGTCGCGCCGTCCCTCGGCGGACCGGTCGTCGAAGTCTGCGCCGTGGCGAAGCGCGATCTGAAGGCGGGGGAGACGCTCGACGCCTACGGCATGTACATGACCTACGGGGAGGCGGTGAACGCGGAGGAGATGAGCCGTGAGCGCCTGCTGCCGGAGGGCTTGGTGGAGGGCTGCCGCCTGCGGCGCGATATCGCGAAAGACACCGCGCTCACCTACGGGGACGTGGATCTGCCGCCGGGCCGCTTGGCCGATCGGCTGCGCGCCGAACAGTACCGCCACTTCCGCGGCGAGACCTGGCTCGAGGGCTGAGCGCCCGCACGACGGCGCGCCCGCGCCCGCGTCCTACTTGAGCAGCACCATCCGCAGCGTCGACCGACCGTCCGGCGCTTCCAGGCGGGCGACGTAGACGCCGCTCGCGACCCGCGCGCCGCTCCCCGACGTACCGTCCCACCCGACGGCATGCTCGCCCGCCGCACGCGCGCCGAGGTCGAACGACCGCACCTGCCGCCCCGCGACGTCGAAGATCCGTAGCCTCGCGCGCCCCGCCGTCCCGAGCCGGAAGCGGATCCGCGTCGCGGGATTGAAGGGGTTCGGCGCCGCGCCGAGGATGGCGCTCCGCCGAGGCGGCGCGGCGGCCGGTTCGCCCGCCGCGGTGATGACCGAAACGCTCATGTCGCTCTGGATCTCCGAGGGCGTGAGCGCGTGGTCGTAGATACGGACCTCGTCGATCCGCCCCGTGAAGTACTGGCCGAAGAGGCCGTCGCCGCCGAAGGAGAGCGGGCCCCCCGACGCCGGCAGGGTGCCGGTCGCGGCCCGATTGCCCACTTCGAGCCCGTTCACGTAGAGCCGGACGAACGCGCCGTCGTAGGTCGTCGCGAGGTGCGACCACGCGTTGACCGGCAGCGCGCTCGTTCCGTAGAGCGAGCCGCTGAGACGCGAGCCGCAGGCGGGCCGCCCGTTCGGTTGCGAGGACGCGGTCACGTAGTAGTCGTCGTTCCACTTCATGATGACGTCCGTCCACGCCCCCGTGGCCGCGGTCGGATAGACCCACGCTTCGAGCGTCATCCCGGACGCGAGCTGGAGCGACGGGGAATCGGGGACGGTGACCTTCGAGTTCGAGCCGGTGAAGGCGAGCGCGTTGCCGAACCGGCCCTGCGTGGTCCAGACCGCCCCGGCGAGCGCGCCGTCGTTGCCGTTTCCCGACTCGTCGGAAGTCGTCGTTCCGGCGCCCTCCTCGAACGCGTACCCGGCCACGAGGCCGTCGGGGATCAGCGTCGGCGTGAAGGTCGCCGTCCACGAGGAATCGGTGTTGGGCACCACGATCTCGTGGCTTCGGGCTCCGCCGTCGGACCAGGAGGTGAAGTCGTACGCCTGTCCGCCCGCGAGCTGCGCCGGGGCGTTGATGATGTTGTGGAATCCCTTCAACGCGTCGAGCACGAAGGGCGTGCTCTTCCGAAGTCCGTCGACGTCGATCGAAAGGCCGCTCGGCTGCGTCGAGAACGAGAGGTTCACCTTGTCGGGGTAGATGGTCGCCGACCTCGACGTGGAGAGGCCGTCCGAGTCGGTGACCGTCAGGACGATCTCGTAGTTCGTGGCGCCGGCGAAGTCGTGTCCGGTGGAGGGGATCGTGAAGGACCCCGTCGTGATCCCCGTGAACGGGCCGCCGGAGGGGTGCACGTGCGTTTCGTGATGAAAGAGGATCGTCCACGAGTAGGCGCTCGGCGGGAGCGGATTTCCCAGGTAGTCGAGCCCGCTCCCCGTGTAGGTGATGAGATCGCCGGCCCGGAAGAGGATGCCGTTCACGGGCGAGGTGATCTGCGCGGTCGGGGGCGTGCCCGCCGTGATGCCGATGGCGCCGGAGAGCGTCGAGTTCACGCCGTCGGAAACCTGGAGCCGCGCGGTGTACATGCCGCGCGCCGAGTAGACGTGCGTCGGGTTGGCCGCCGTCGACGTGGTGTTGTCGCCGAAGGTCCACGTGGTGGTGATCGGCTGGCCCTCCGGATCGAGCGAGCCCGCGCTCGAGAACGCGACGCTCAGCGGCGCGGGCCCCGAGCGGGGCGTCGCGTCGGCCACGGCGACCGGCGACTGATTGTTCGAGAGGTAGCGGATGCGGCGAATGCTCGCCTCGTTGGGGACGTGCACGTCGTTGAATCCGATGTCGACGTAATAGAGCGAGCCGTCGGGCCCCTCGATCAGTTTCGTGATGTCGCCGTACGGCCCGTCGGCCGAACCGTCGGGCGGTTCGAAGTTGAAGACTCCGGTGAGATTCCCCGAGCCGTCGAAGGTGAGCCGCTTGATCCAGTTCTGCGCGTAGTCGGCGAAGAAGTAGCTCCCCTGGTACGAGGCGGGGAAGGCGCTTCCGCGGTAGACGAAGCCGCCCATGACCGCGGCGTC
>DASTSZ010000376.1:0-17461 GCA_035760425.1 Candidatus Eiseniibacteriota bacterium
TCATCGGCGTCACCTCGAACCGGAACGCCAACTCGCTGAAGGTGGCGAAGCTCATGGTGCCCGTCGTGAAGGTGCGGACCGGCAGCGCCAGCAGGCACCCCACGGCGCCGCCGACGACGCAGAGCGCCACCGACTCCACCAGCACCGACGTCATCACCGCGCCGCGCGAGAAGCCGAGCGCCAGGAGCGTGCCGATTTCCTTCGTGCGCGATGCGACCGACGCGTACATGGTGTTCAGCGCGCCGAAGACCGCGCCGAGCGCCATGATGATGGTGACGAAGAGTCCGAGCGTGCGGAGGAGCGTCGCCATGGCGCCCGACTGGGACGCGTAGAACTCGTCCTCGCGCCGCACCTGGAGCGAGAAGCGCGGATCGGCCTCGAGCCGCTTCTTCAACGCCTCGAAGTGGCTCGGATCGTCCAGGCGCATCGTGACGTTCTGGAACACGGGACGATCGAAGACGGGCATGAAGAGCTCGACGTCCCCCCAGACCTCCGACTCGTAGGCGCTCCCGTGCGCGTCGAGGATGCCGACGATCGTCCATTCGCGCCCGGCGAGCGTGAGCTTGTCGCCGAGACCGCAGCTCCGGAACCGTTCGGAGACCAGCTTCCCGACGACGATCTCGTTCAACCCGGGACGGAACATCCGGCCGCCGATGAGCTTCGCGCGCTCGCGCAGGGCCAGCGAGTGCGGCGAGACGCCGCGCACCACGACGTTCGTGGTGGAGCCGGACTTGCGCACCAGGTTCCAGACCACGACCAACTCCGACGCCGCGAAGGCGGAGCCGTCCGCCGCGCGCGCCACCTCGGGCTGCGCCGCGATGGAACTCGCGCCCTCCCGAGTCACGATGCTCATCAATTCCGACGCCGCGCCGCTTCGAATGGCGATGGCGTTCTTCGGCGAGCCCGTCGTCCGGAGCGCCGCCTCGAAGCCGCCCGCCAAGGCGAGCGTGAAGATGAAGACCCACGCCACGGCCGCGATGCCGAGCGCCGTCAGCGACGTGCTCGTGCGGCGGACCACGAGATTCCGGATGCTGTAGACCAGCGGGATGCGCGCCATGTCAGGCCACCTTCCGGAGCGCGTTCGCGATCTTCAACCGCCCGGCCTGGAGAGCCGGGACGAGACCGCTCACCAATCCCATCGCCAGCGCGAGGAGGAGCCCCCATCCGATGGTCGCGGGCATGACGGTGAAGTTCGGGAACATGCCGCCGGCCGTGAAGTCGACGCGCTGGAAGATGAGCCAGGCCGCCCCGCAGCCGACGATTCCGCCGAGGATCGAGAGCACGATCGCCTCCCCTCCGACGAGACGCAGGACGAGCCCGTCGGTGAAGCCGATCGTCTTTAGGACCGCGATCTCGGTCGTCCGCTCCCGCGCGGCCATCATCATGGTGTTGATCGTCACGAGGAGGATCGCGAAGAGGATCGCCGAGCCGAGAATCGCGAGCAGGAGACTCACGTTCCCCATCATGGAGATGAAGGAGGCCTGGAAGGCCTTCTCCGTCTCGGTCTTCGTCGGCTGCGAGCTGTTCGCGTAGAGCGCGTCGATGCGCGCGCTCACGGCCGCGGCGATGTCGCCGTTCGGGATCTCGACCCAATAGATGCCGATCCAGTCCTTCCGGCCCGCCGGCATCGTTTCGTTCAGGTACTCCCAATTGAAGAAGAGCGTGTTCTCGTCGACGTCGGCGGTCTTCCCCTTGTAGATCCCGCGCAGGGTCAGCCGGTAGTCGCCCGGATAGATCGTCCCCTTGATCGGGATCGTGTCGCCGATCTTCCAGCCGTACTTCTCGGCCAGCGTGGCGCCGGCGATGCAGGAGGTCCGTTCGGCCAACCACGCGTTCCGCTGCTCTTCCGGCATCTCGACTTCCGGGAAGAGCTTCAAGAACGTCGGGACTTCGACGGCGAACTGCGCGAACTGGTTCTTCGGATCCTGGTAGATCCCGCCGAACCAGTTGCCGTAGGAGACGCCGGTGACCCCTTCGATCTGGGTCAACCGGTCTCGATAGGAGAGCGGAAGCGGGAAGACGAGCGAGGCCGCGTGCCGTACGACGAGCCGCGTGTCGGCCGACGCGCGAAGCGCCGCGTCGAACGACGTCATGACGGTTCGGAGCGTGCAGAAGAGGAAGAGCGCGATGGCGATCGAGGAGACCGTGAGGAAGGTCCGCCGCTTGTGCCGCCAGAGATGGGAGGCGATGTAGCTCAGGAACTTCATCGACCCACCGCCTGCTGCTCCTTCAAGACCCCCTTCTCGAGGTGGAGCGTCGCGTGCGCCCGCGCGGCGGCGTTCGGATCGTGCGTCACCATGACGATGGTCTTTCCCATCTCCTTGTTCAACCGCTGGAGTAGGGTGAGGATCTCCTCGGCGTTCTTGGCGTCGAGATCGCCCGTCGGCTCGTCCGCCACGAGGAGCGTCGGGTCCCCGACGATGGCGCGCGCGATGGCGACGCGCTGCTCCTGGCCGCCGGAGAGTTGGTGCGGATAGTGGTGGTCGCGATCCTCGAGGCCCACCAGTTCGAGCGCCAGCCGCACGCGCTTCTTCCGCTCGGCCGCGTTCAGTTTCGTGAGGAGGAGCGGGAGTTCGACGTTCTGATAGGCGGTCAGGACCGGGATCAAGTTGTAGAGCTGGAAGATGAAGCCGACGTGCCGCGCGCGCCAGGCGGCCAGCTTGTCGGGCTTCAGCGCGCCGAGCGACGCGCCGGCCACCCAGACTTCCCCGCGGCTCGGCGTGTCGATTCCCGCGATCAAATTGAGCAGCGTCGACTTCCCCGAGCCGCTCGGTCCCATGAGCGCCAGGAACTCCCCGCCGTTCACTTCCATGCTGAGTCCGGTCAGGACGGGAATCTCGATCTTGTCGCGCTGGTAGATCTTGTGAACGTCTTGCAGGCGGATGAGCGCGCCCGACATCGTCCCGGTCACGTTCGGCGTCATTTCGATGTTCCTCCGGAGTCTCGAACCCGCACGCGGGCCTTGTCCTTCAACGAGGCGGGCGCCTCGACAATCACCTTTTCACCGGGCGCCAATCCGCCCGAGACCGCGACGCGCTCGGCGTCGAGCGGCCGGGGCGAGACGGCGCGAGCCGCGGCGCGATCCTTCTCCACGACGAAGACCATCGAGCGTCCGTCGACTTCGCGCACCGCCGCCTTGGGAATGGCCACGACGGCCGCGAGCGCCGCGCCCTCGGCGCCCGCCGCGGGGGCCGCCACGGGATCGGCGAGGAAGGCCACGCGCGAACCCATCTCGGGAAGGACGCGCGCGTCGAGCGAGTCGAACGCGACCTTCACGAGCACCGTCGCCTTCTGGCGGTCGGCGGTCGGGACGATTTGCCGGACGTGGCCCGGGAACCGGACGCCCGGATAGGCGTCGAGCGTGATCTCCGCCCGCATCCCTTCCCGCGCCCGCGACACGTAGCCCTCGTTCACGTCGGCTTCGACTTCGAGCGTGGCGAGGTTCGCCATCGTGACGATGGCGCCCCGCGTGAGTCCGCCGCTCGACGGGATCGGGCTCACGATCTCCCCGACCTCCGCCTCCTTTCGAAGCACGGCGCCCGAGAAGGGCGCGCGGATGAAGGTCTTCTCGAGGTCGACTTCCGACACGCGGAGATTCGCTTCGGCGTTCTGGATCTCGGCGGCGGTGCGCGCCACGCGCGCGCGGTCGACCTTGGCGCGCGCCTCGGTCGCCTCGTACTCCGACGCCGAGATGAGACCCTTCGCCTTCAGGTCGGCGCTTCGCTTCAGTTCCAACTCCGACTGATCGCGATTCGCCTTCGCCTCTTCGTGGTTCGCCTTCGCCGACGCGAGCGCGGCCCGCGCCGCCTCGACGGCGGTCTTCTGATCCTGATTCCGGAGCACCCCCATCACCTGCCCCTTCTGGACGCGGCTCCCCTCGCCCACGTAGAGCGCCTCGAGCCGGCCCGCCGTCTCCGACGAGACGGACGCCCGCTGGCGGGCGACGACGTAGCCGTTCGCGGTGAGGACTTCGGAGGCGCCGGCCGTGGCCGCCGCGCCGGGCGTGCCGCCCATCGCTTCGGCCGAGGCGACCGTGACGTCGAGGGGCCGCATGGCGCCGACGAGGAAGAACCCGGCGCCGAGCACGAGCAGGAGCGCGGCGACGACGAAGGCGATCCGAAGGCCGAGACCGCTCCCTTCCGGCGCCGGCGCGTCGCGGTCGATGGTGAGCCCGGAGAGGTCCGGTCGTGCGGGGCGCTGCCCTTCCGTCACGCGGTGATGCCCTTCTCCGCGCGCACTTCCCGAACCGCCGCGACCATGGCCTCGAGCTTCGCGAACGCCTCGTCCACCGTGCGCGTCTTCAGGCCGCAGTCGGGATCGATGTACATCTGTTCGGGTTTCAGCACTTCCAAACCGCGCAGGATGCCTTCCTTGATCTCGTCCTTCGTCTCGATGCGGTGGCTGTGCACGTCGAGCACGCCGTAGCCGATCTCCTTCGTGAACGCGTTCACGCGGAAGCGGTCGAGGAGGTCGTAGCGGCTGTTCGCCATCTCCAGATCGATCTGGTCGACCGGGAGATCGAGGAGCGCCGGATAGATCACGTCGAAATCGCCGTAGCAGATGTGGGTGATCGTCTTCGCCTTGATCCCCTGCGTCGCGCGCGCGAAGGCCTTCACCGCGAGCGGAAGCTCCTCGGGTCGGACGGAGATGGCCGGCTCGTCGATCTGGATGTACTTCGCGCCCGCGTCCTGGAGCGCCAGGGCTTCGTCGTTGATGGCGGCCGCGAGGTCCATCGTCATCGCTTCGCGCGAGGGGTAGTGCTCGTTGAACGACCAGTCCATCATCGTGTAAGGCCCGGTCAGCATCCCCTTGATCGGGAGCTTCGTCTGCGCCTGGGCGAACTTCCACCACGACACCGTCCACTCCTTCGAGCGGCGAATCGGCCCGACGGCGACCGGCTTGCGGTAGTAGCGATTCCCATAGGAGCGAACGGGATTCGAGATCGCGAAGCCGGGCGTCAGCTCGGCGAAATAGGTGGTCATGTCGCCGCGATAGAGTTCGCCGTCGACCAGGAGATCGAGGCCGATCGCCTCCTGGCGGCGAATGACGTTGATCGTCTCCTCCCGCTCCATCTCGGCCAGCCGGTCGGCGGCGAGTTCGCCGCGCGCGAACTGCTGGCGCGCCTTCTCGAGCGCGGGCGGCTTCGGGAAACTCCCCACGGTGGTGGTCCAGAGTCCGCGCGGCATGGTCACGCCCCTCCCTTCGAGGCCAGCGCCGCCGACGCGACGAGGCGTTCCAATTTCTTCTCGGCGGTGTCGGCCGGGAGGTATTCGAGACTCGCGGTGGGCGAGAGTTGGAATTCGAGATCGCGCCGCGCGGCTTGCGCCCGCGCCACGGCGGCGGCGACCGCCTCCGGCGCTTCGAGCCGGGTGTTTCGCGCGTCGATCAGGCCGAGTCCGACCGTCCGCCCCTCGGGAATCTTCGGGAGGAGGTCCCAGGCGGCGGGCGCGCCCACGAGGTCGAGCCCGATCCCGGTCCAGCCGAGATCGCGGATCGAATCGAAGACGTCGTTCGGCGCGCCGAAGGGCACGTGGATCATCGTTTTGGCGCGGCGTCCGGCGAGGAACGCCTCGAGCGCCGCGCGCACGGCCCGGCCGTCGGCCGCCCGCGCGTGCCCGATCCACGGCTCTTCGACGTGGATCCAGGTCGCGCCGGCTTCTTCGAGCGCCGCCGCCTCGCGGCCGAGCGCCTCGCCGAAGGCGCGCGCGCCTTCGGTCGGATCGCCGTAGCGCATGTCCTTGGAGAATCGGTAGAGCGAGTAGGGCCCGGGGAGGAACGCCTTCAATGGCCGCGGACTCATCGCCTGCGCGTCGCGGAAATCGCCGGCCGTGATCGGGGCGGTCCAACGAATCGGACCGACGATCTCGGGCTGGCGATAGTAGGTGTTGGTGTCGAGATAGCGGAGGAGTCCCGCGATCCGGACCCCCTCGAAGCCGCGGGCGACGTAGGTCTGCGCGTCGTCCCAGCCCGCCTGGCCTTCCATCGGCAGATCGACGCCGATCTTGTTCTGGAGCTCGATCATCCGCTTCGTCGTCGCGCGAACCGCGGCGGCGACGTCGGCGTCGCTCGCCTTCCCCGCGTCGCGGCGATTTCGGACGACGCGCAGATTCACGTCGCCCGCGGCGGTCGGAAGCTTGGGATAGCTGCCCGCTAACGTGGTCTGGATCTTCACGACTCCCCCTCCTTAGGACGGCGCGTGGGCGAAGTCCGCAAGAATATCACGCCGACCGGGAAGGGTCATCCGTCCGAAGCCCGCGAGGGGATTACGGCTTCGTTTCAGGCTCGCAGACGGGGCACCCCTTGTCGAAGATCACCCGCCACTTGCCGTCTTTCTCGAGGCGCCAGATGGAACTGAAGGTGTTGATCAGCTTCCCGTCGGGGTCGAAGACCGGGCCGCTGCTGAGGGCGAGCGTCCCCGAGTCGAGCACTTCGACCGTCTCGGGCTTCCAGGAGAAGGGCGCGGCCGGCCCCTCGTAGAAGCGCGTCCAGACTTCCACGACCTTGGCGCGCCCGCGAAGGGGTCCTTTCCCGCCGAAGAAGATCGTCTCCTCGGAGACGAAGGTCGCGAACGCCTTGAGATCGCGGTCGGCCATCGTCTTCGCGAACGCCGTCTCGGCCGCCCGCACGTCGTCGGCGAGTTCCTGGTTCGTCTTCTTCGCGCTCGCCGGCGTGCTCACGAGGAGCAGCGTCAATCCGAGGGCCATCCAGCGTCCGAGTTTCATGTTCGACTCCCTTTCGACTCGCCTCGCGGCGATCGCGCCGGCCGCCGGTCCCGGCCGCGCCACGACATCATACCTCGACTCGGATCGGAATCGGAGGCCCCGCGCCCCGTTCGGGTTCCTCGATCCGCGGCCAGAGGCCGAGGAGCACCAGGAAGAAGACCGCCCCGGAGAGCACGAAGACGGCGCGAATGCCGAAGACCCCGGCCAGCGCGCCGCCCACGAGCGGCCCCATCATGTTCCCCATCATGAGCGCGGTGGAGGTCACCCCCATCGTGCCGGCGCGCCGGTTCTCCGGCGCGCGAAGGCCGATCATCGCGTGGACCGAGGGAATGATCCCGCCGATCATGAGCCCGTACGGGATGCGGAGCACGAAGAGGTGCCAGGGCGCCAGGGCGAGCCCCTGCGGCACGGCGAAGATCCCGGCGCCCAGGAGCGCCCGCTTCAGCGTGGCGCGGTAGCCCTGCCGGTCGCTTCGCCGGCCCCAGCGGGGCGACGCGATGATGTTCGCCACGCCGGTGACCGCCAGGATCGCCCCGGTCGTCGTGGCCACGAGCCGCCCGTGCGCCCCGAGTTCCTCCACGAAGAGCGCCATGATCGGCACGAGCGCCATCAGGGCGAACTGACTCAGCAGGAGCACGAAGAAGAGAATCCGGATCTGCGGCGTGCCGAAGACGAATCGGTAGTTCTCCACGATCTGCTCGATGCCGCCTTCCGGCTTCGGCTTCTCCGCTTCCCGCACCAGGAGCCAGACCACCGTCCCGGCGAGCAGGTTGAAGGCCGACGTGATGAAGAAGATGTAGCGCATCCCGATCAGGTCGGAGAGCGCGCCGCCCACGAGCGGCCCGATGATCGTGCCGCTCGGGATGGCCGTCTGGAGCGAGCCGAGCGCGTAGCCCATCTTCTCGCGCGGCGCGGTCGTCACCACCAAGGCGACCGCCGCGGCGATGAAGCCGCTGATGGCGCCTTGCAAGATTCGCAGCAGGAGGAGCTGGCTCGGCGACGTGGCGAAGCCCATCACCGCCGTGATGATCGCGAGGCCGAAGGACGCGCGCATCACCATGAGCTTTCGGCCGTGGCGGTCGCCGAAATAGCCCCAGATCGGCGTGGCGATGACGGCGGCGAAGAAGGGCGCGGCGTAGAGGAGCCCGCTCATCGTTTCGAGTTCGCCTTTGCCGGTGACGCCGAGGGAGCGGAGGTAGAGCGGGAGGAACGGGAGGAACATGCTCATGCCGAGCATGGTGAGGAACTGCGCGAGCCAGAGCGCGCCGAGCGTCCGCCTCCAGGGGGCCGCCTTCGGGCCCATTCCGAGCGAGTCGCCGATGAAACTCAGGCGGCCGCCGCTACGCCGGCTTCCCCTCGAGCGCGCGGAGGCACGCGTCGCAGGGGCAGATGCGCCGGAGATAGTCGTAGGAGTAGATCCCCGTGGTGTGGCCGTCGCTCCAGTCGAAGTGGAGCGCGTACTGCCCGACCGTCCGCGCCGCGGCCACGGCGACGTCGGGATTCACGTGCTCCTCGAAGACGAGGCGCTGACCGGTCATCTCGCTCACGCACTGCGCGCAGGGGCAGCGCCCGCGAAGGTAGCGCGCGGCGTAGACGCTCTCGTGGCCGTCGGCCCACGCCACCGTGAAACGTTCGCCCCCCTTCTTTCGAAGGGCGATCGGCGTCGTTTGCTCGGGGGGGAGCGGCGTCACGTCACTCCTCCACGATCGAGAGGGCGATGTTCTTGAAGGCCTGCATGCTCACCTGCTGCGCCAGCTTTCCGGTGATCTCGCGGAACGCGAGGCCCGAGGGCGATTCCGGCTCCGCGATGGAGACCGGCGTGCCCTTGTCGGCGTAGCGGCGGATGGCGATGTCGAGCGGGATCTCGCCGAGGAACGGGATGCGCATCGACTCGGCCGCCGCCTTCGCGCCGCCGTGCCCGAAGAGTTCGTCCCGCTCGCCGCAATGCGGGCAGAGGTAGTACGACATGTTCTCCACGATGCCGAGGATCGGCACCTTCGTCTGCTGGAGCATCCGGAGCGTCTTCATGGCGATCTGGAGCCCCACGTCCTGCGGCGTCGACACGATGACCGCGCCGGTGACCGGGACCGTCTGCACGAGCGTGAGATGCACGTCTCCCGTGCCGGGCGGAAGGTCGACCACGAGGTAGTCGAGTTCGCCCCAGTTCACGCCGAGGAGGCACTGCTGGAGCGCCTTGTGCGCCATCGGTCCGCGCCAGATGAGGGGCTGGTCGCCGGGCGTGAGATAGCCCATCGACATGAGGCGCACGCCGTGCGCCAGACCCGGCTGGATCGAGTTGTCGGCGAGCGGTTCGGCGGGCGTCCCGGTCTGCATCATGATCGGAATGCTCGGGCCGTAGATGTCGGCGTCGAGGAGCCCGACGCGCGCCCCGCTCGAGGCGAGCGACGCGGCGATATTCGCGGCGACGGTCGACTTCCCCACGCCTCCCTTCCCGCTCCCGACCGCGATGATGTTCTTCACGGTCTTCAGGGCCGAGGTGTCGGGCGCCTGGGGCCGGCGGACTTCCGCCGTCATGTTCACGCGCACGTCGGTCGCGCCGGGCACCTTCGACAGGACCGCCTGTCGCGACTGATCGCGGAGCTTGTCCTTCACCGGGCAGGCCGGCGTGGTCAGATTCACGTCGAACGCGACGACGTTTCCCTCGATCTTCATGTTGCGGATGAAGCCGAGCGAGACGATGTCGCGATGGAGGTCCGGATCCATCACGGACCGCAGGGCATCCAAGACTTGTGCTTCGGTGATGGCGGGGCCGGTCATGATTGCTCCACAATGGAGGTTACGGGCGAATCGGAGCCTTCGATCGTACCAGCCTCCCGAGCCCGCCGGTAGGGGAATCCCCGCCGCGGCCGATCACTCGAACGCGAAGAGCAAAGGACTCTCTACTACAGACGCGCATGACGACCGAAACGATGCAGCGCGAAACGCGCCTCTCCATTCACGGCATGACCTGCGCCGGCTGCGTTTCCGCCGTGGAGCACGCGCTGAAGCGCGTGCCGGGCGTGGCGTCGGCGGCGGTGAATCTGGCCACCGAGGAGGCGCTCGTGGTCGCGGCGCCCGACGCTTCCGTGGCCGCCCTCGTGAAGGCGGTCGAGTCGGCGGGCTATCGCGCCGCGCCTCGCGCCGCGTCCTCGAACGCCGATCGCGAGCGGATGCGCGCGGAGGAAGAGCGCGCGAACCGCCGGCGGCTCTGGATCGCCGCCCTCTTCGGCGTTCCGCTCATGGCGGTCCATCTCTTCGTCCACGACATGGGCGCCGCTCGCTGGCTCGGGCTTCTCCTCGCCACGCCCGTTCAGTGGATCGCGGGCTGGCCGTTCCATCGGCGCACCGCGATCGGCCTCCGCCACGGCATGTTCGACATGAACACCCTCGTGACCCTCGGGACGGGCGCGGCCTACCTCTATAGTCTGGCCGTGACCCTCGCGCCCGCGTGGTTCGAGTCGACCGGGCTCGGCGGGCACGTCTACTACGACACCGCCGCCATGATCCTCGCCTTCGTGCTCCTCGGCCGTCTGCTCGAGTCGCGCGCGCGGCGGCAGACGGGCGAAGCGGTGAAGGCGCTCCTCACGCGGCGCCCGGCCACGGCGCGCCGCCTCGCCATGGCCTCGCCCTTCGCGGCGCGGGAGGAGACGCCGCTCGAACGGATCGCGCGCGGTGACTGGATCGAGATCCTCCCGGGCGAGACGATCCCCGTCGACGGCCTGATCGAGCAGGGTTCGACGGAGGTCGACGAGTCGATGCTCACGGGCGAGCCGTTGCCGGTGGCGAGGGCGGTCGGCGATCCGCTCGCGGCGGGTACGATCAACCGCGCGGCGCCGATACTCCTCCGCGCCACGCGCGTCGGCGACGACACCACGCTCGCTCGGATCGTCCGGTTGGTGGAGGAGGCGCAGGGCGGAAAGGCGCCGCTTCAGGCCCTCGCCGATCGCGTGGCGGGACGATTCGTGCCCGCGGTGCTCCTGATCGCCCTCGCCGCCGCGGCGCTCTGGCTCCTCCTCGGTCCGCCGCCGCCCCTGCGCTACGCGCTCGTGGTCTTCGTCTCGGTCCTCATCATCGCCTGCCCCTGCGCCATGGGGCTCGCCACGCCGACCGCCATCCTCGTCGGAACCGGCGTCGGCGCGCGCCGCGGAATCCTCCTTCGCGGCGGCGAGATCCTCGAGCGCGTCGGATCGCTCTCCGTGGTGGTGCTCGACAAGACCGGCACCCTCACGCGGGGCGAGCCGACGGTGACCACGTTCCTCGCCGCGCCCGGCGAGGATTCCGCGCGCGTGTTGCGGCTCGCCGCCGCCATCGAAGCGGGCTCGGAGCATCCGATCGCGCGGGCCGTCGTCCGTCACGCCCGCGCCGCGGGCGGCGCCGCCCTCCCCTTCGCGGAGGGCGTGAACGTGATCCCGGGCCACGGGGCGCAAGGGAAGGTCGGCGGCGTCGGCGTGCGCGTCGGCTCGTTCGGTTTCGCCGCCTTCGCCGGACGCGCGCCCGAGGAACTTCGCGCGGCCGCCGAAGCCGCGGCCGAGCGGGGCGAGACGGTCGCCTGGGTCGGCGTCGGTTCGACGACCGCCGGCCTCTTCGCGCTGGAGGACGCCCCGCGCGCCGAGGCCGCGGAGGCCGCGGCGCGTCTCCGCCGCCGTGGACTCCGACTCGTTCTTGCGACCGGCGACCGGGAGGCGCCCGCGCGCCGGCTCGCCGCCACTCTCGGGATCGAGGAAGTGCACGCGTCCCTCTCGCCGGAGGACAAGGTCGCGCTCGTCCGCCGGCTCCAAGTAGCGGGCGCGACGGTGGCCATGGTCGGCGACGGGCTCAACGACGCGGCCGCCCTCGCCGCCGCCGACGTCGGCATCGCCATCGGGAGCGGCACCGACGTCGCCATGGAGGCGGCCGACATCACGCTCGTCCGCGGCGGGTTGGGTGCCATCGCCGACGCGCTCGACCTCTCGCGTCGCACGCGCCGGACGATCTTGCAGAATCTCGGCTGGGCCTTCGGCTACAACGTGATCGCCATCCCGCTCGCGGCCGGGGCCCTCTTTCCGCTCACCGGCTGGCTCCTCCACCCGACCGTGGCATCGGCGGCGATGGCGCTAAGCAGCGTATCGGTCGTCGGAAACAGCCTCCGGTTGCGGGGCTGGAGGCCGGGCCGGTAGTTGGCGCGGCGCCGCCTAGCCGCGCCCGTACCACTATGGTAGAGTTTCGGGCTGGCGTGTCGCGCCTACGAGCGGCAACCGGGTATCCGCCGCGCGACCGATCGACCTCAGGAGGGTTGCATGGCCGTTTCGACCGACGAGATGAAAGGCCTCTACTACTACATCAATCTCGTCCGGCAGGTGGATGAGCGCTGCCGGCGTCTCTTCAAGCAGGGCCGGTTCCAAGGGACGTTCTTCAGCGCGGTCGGGCAGGAAGCGACCGTCGTCGGTCCCTGCTACGGACTCCGCCCCGACGACTTCATCGGCATCCAGCACCGCGAGATCGGCGCCGTCATCACGAAGGGCATGCCGATCAAGTACCTCATGGCGCAGCTCTTCGCGCGGAAGGACAGTCCCGACCGCGGCAAGAGCCACCCCTGCCACTACGGCTGGAAGCCGATGGGGATCGTCACCCCCGCCTCCACCATCGCCGCGCAGACGGTCATCGTGACCGGCTCCGCCCTCGCGTGGAAGATCCAGAAGAAGGACAACGCCGCCGTCTGCTTCGTGGGCGAAGGCGCCACGTCGAACGGCGTCTGGCACGAGGCGTTGAACTTCGCCGGCATTCACAAGCTCGCCTGCGTCTTCGTCGTGCAGAACAATCTCTGGGCCGAATCGGTCCCGGCGAGCCTCGGGATGCCGATCGAGAACGCCTCGGACCGCGCGAAGGCCTACGGCATGCCGGGCATCACCATCGACGGCAACGACCTCCTTCTCACCTACGAGACGACGCACGAGGCGATCCGCCGCGCCCGCCGCGGCGACGGCCCGAGCCTCATCGAGATGAAGACCTATCGCTGGTACGGCCACTCGGAGATCGACCCGGCCAACTACCGGACCGCCGAGGAAGTCGAGTACTGGAAGAAGCGCGATCCGGTTCCGCGCTACGAGCGGCTGCTGATGGAGCGCGGCGTGATCGACGAGACCTACAAGCAGGCCACGCTGCAGCGGATCGAACGGGAGATTGAAGAGGCGATCGAATTCGCCGAGAAGTCCCCGCACCCCGATCCGAGCGAGATCATGGAGGACGTTTACGCCCCGCTCTAATTCCCGGGCGGGGGGACGCGCCGCGGCGCGCCCGAGCGCGTCGAGCGCCGCACCCGGCAAGGCCCCGCGCGAGTCGCGCGTCGACATGGTGCAGCTCGTGCTGCCGAACGACGCGAACACGCTCGGCAACGTGCTCGGCGGGATGGTGCTTCACTGGATCGATTTGGCGGCCGCCGTCGTGGCGCACCGCCACTGTCGCACGCAATGCGTCACCGCCTCGATCGACCAGGTGTCGTTCGAGGCGCCGATCAAGGTCGGGCAGCTGGCCCTCATCACGGGGCGCCTGACCTACGCCGGCCGCACCTCGATGGAGATTCGCGTGGACGTGCAGTGCGAGGATCTCCTGACCGGGCGCCGGGTCCAGACGAGCACGGCGTACCTGACCTTCGTCGCCATCGACAAGAAGGGTCGGCCGGTCCCGGTGCCGCCGCTGCTCTTGGAAACCGAACACGAACGGCGGGAGGCGCGCGCGGCGGAAGCGCGGCGCGCGGAACGCCTGAAGAAAGCCCACCATGCCGAGAGGGAGAACCCGCGTCGATGAAAACGATGGATAGCGCCCCGGCTCCGGCCGCGGCGCCGAGCGACACCCAGACGATCAACCTCATCGAGGCCATCAACCAGGGCCTGGCCGAGGAGATGGAGCGCGACGAGCGCATCTTCCTCATCGGCGAGGACATCGCGAGCTACGGCGGCGTGTTCAAGGCGACGAAGAATCTCTACGAACGCTTCGGCCCCCTCCGCGTCATCGACAGCCCGATCTCCGAGAACTTCCTCGTGCAGGGCGCCGTGGGCGCGGCCCTGGCGGGACTCATTCCCTCGCCCGAGATCCAGTTCGACGACTTCACCTCGCTGGCGGTCGACGGCATCGTCGAGCACGCGGCGAAGATGCGCTACCGCTCGGGCGGCATGTGGACCTGCCCCATGGTGATCCGCGTCTGCTGCGGCGCCGGCGTGGGCGGCGGCCTCTACCACTCGCAGTTCAACGCGTCGTGGTTCATGCACAGCCCGGGGCTCGTGGTCGTCGCGCCGTCGAATCCGTACGACGCGAAGGGCCTCTTGAAGGCGGCCTTCCGCGGCCAGAACCCGGTTCTCTACTACGAGCACAAGCGCCTCTACCGCACGGTGAAGCAGGCGATCCCGAAGGGCGACTACGTCGTTCCGCTCGGGAAGGCCGCCGTGGCCCGCGAGGGGCGTCACGTCACCGTCGTCTCCTACTCGCTCATGCTCCAGCGCTCGCTCGAGGCCGCGGCCAAGCTCGCGCCCGAAGGGATCGAGGTCGAAGTCGTCGATCTCCGGACGCTGGCGCCGTACGACCACGAGACGATTCTCGAATCGGTCAAGAAGACGTCGCGCTGCGCGGTGGTTTACGAAAGCAGCCGGACGATGGGCGTGGGGGCGGAGATCGCCGCGATGGTCGCCGAGGAAGGCTTCGCCTATCTCGACGCGCCGGTCGTGCGGATTTCGCCGCCCGACGCGCCGCAGGAACCGTTCGCGCCGACCATGGCCGATCACTATCTGCCGAACGCCGACCGGATCGCGCAATCGATCCGCGAGCTGGTCGCCTACTAGGCCCTTCGGGCCCACCGGGAGGAAGGATGCCTACCACCATCATCGTGCCGCAACTCGGCGAGAGCGTGGTCGAAGGAACGATCGGAAAGTGGCTGAAGAAAGTCGGCGATCCGATCGCCAAGGACGAACCGATCGTCGAGATCATCACCGACAAGATCAATATCGAGCTTCCGGCGCCGAACGCCGGCACGCTCGGCAAGATCACCGTGGGCGAAGGCGTCGTCGCGCAGGTCGGCGACGAGCTGGGCGTCATCCTCGCGGCGGGCGAATCGCTCGGCGCGTCGGCCGGCGCGCCGGCGGCGGCGCCGTCCGCGCCCGCGCCGAGTCCCGCGGCGCCGGCTCCGAGCTACGCGGCGCCCGCGCCCGCGGCGGCGCCGAGTTACGCCGCGCCCTCCTCGGCCACCGCGACGCTTCCCGCGCCGCCCTCCACCGACGGCGCGCGTCTCTCGCCCGCCGTGCGGAAGCTGGTGAAGGAGCACGGCGTCGACGTCGCGCAGATCCGCGGCTCCGGCATGGCCGGCCGCGTCACGCGCGAGGACGTGCTCACCTTCATCGAAGCGCGGAAGCTCTCGCCCGGTCTCCCCGGCGCGATGGCGATGCCCGCGGGCGGAATGGCGCCCGCCATGGCGGCCCCCGCGGCCGCGGCGCCGGCGCCTCGTCCGCTGAAGGCGATTCCCGCCGCGGCGGCCTCGCCGGCCGGCTCGCGCGAGGAGGTCGTCCAGCCGCTCACGACGCTCCGGAAGAAGATCGCGGAGAACATGTCGAAGTCGCGCCACACCGCCGCGCACTGCTCGGTGACGGACGAGGTCGACATGACGGCGCTCGTGGAACTCCGCGGACGCCTCAAGGAGAAGGTGAAGGCCGACTACGGCGTGAACCTGACCTACATGCCCTTCATCACGAAGGCGGTGGTCCGCGCGCTGAAGGAGTACCCGGTCCTCAACGCCTCCATCACGGAGACCGAGGCGAAGTTCAAGAAGTACTACAGCATCGGCATGGCCGTGCACCGCGACCAGGGCCTCATCGTCCCGATCCTCCACGACGCCGACAAGAAGTCGATCCTCCAGATCGCGTCCGAGATGGAGGACCTGGCGTCCCGCGCCCGCGCCGAGAAGCTAACGCTGAACGACATCCAGGGCGGCACCTTCACGATCACGAACGCCGGCATGTTCGGCGCCACCGCGTCGCAGCCGGTCATCAACGTTCCCGAAGTCGGCATCCTGGGCGTCCATCTCATCCAGGAGCGCGCCGTGGTGCGCGATCACCGCATCGTGGTCCGCTGGATGATGACCGTCGTCCTCTCGTTCGATCACCGGCTCGTCGACGGAACGCCGGCGGCCCAATTCCTCCACCGCGTGAAGGAACTCCTCGAGGATCCGGAAAGCTGGCTCCTCGATTCCATCTGATCGGAGCCCCATGAGCGACGCGACCGCCGCCGGCGGTAAGCCCCAGACTCGGATCGAAAAGGATTCCCTGGGACCTCTCGAGGTCCCCGCCGACGCCTACTACGGCGTCCAGACCGCCCGCGCGGTCGCCAACTTCCCCATCAGCGGCGAGCGGCTCCATCGCGAGATGGTCCGCGCCGTCGCGCGCATCAAGATCGCGGCCGCGAAGGCGAACGCCGAACTCGGCGTCCTCGACGCCGCGAAGGCCGACGCCATCGTTCGCGCCGCCGAGGAAGTGGTGGCGGGGCGGCACGACGCCCACTTCGTCGTGGACGCCTACCAGGCGGGCGCCGGCACCTCCTTCCACATGAACGTGAACGAGGTCGTCGCGAACCGCGCCTGCGAACTCATGGGCGGCGCGCGCGGCGACACGAAGCTCGTCAGCCCGAACGATCACGTGAACATGTCGCAATCGACGAACGACGTGATCCCGACCGCCATCCGTCTCGCCGCGTACGAACTCTCCGGACCCGTCGTGGAGGAAATGGCGGCGCTGGCCGCCGCCTTCGCCGGCCGCGCCGCGGCGTTCCGCACCGTGTTGAAGTCGGGGCGGACGCATTTGCAGGACGCGGTGCCGGTGACGCTCGGACAGGAGTTCTCGGGCTATCAGGTCTGCGTCGAGGGCTGGGTCGAGTCGCTGAAGCGGAGCCGCGAGGGCCTCTTGGCGCTGGGCCTCGGCGGGAACGCCGCCGGCACGGGGATCAACGCGCATCCCAAGTACCGCGAGCGAACCATCGCCAATATCGCCGCGCTCACGGGCGCGCCCTTTCGGCCGTCGGCGAATCTCTTCGAAGCGATGCAGAGCATGGCGCCCTTCGTCCGCCTCTCGAACGACCTTCGAGGCTTTTCGCTCGACCTGACGCGCATCGCGAACGACCTCCGCCTCCTCGCGAGCGGTCCGACGACGGGTTTCGACGAGGTCGTGCTGCCGGCCGTGCAGCCCGGCTCCTCGATCATGCCGGGCAAAGTGAATCCCGTCATCGCCGAGATGACCAACATGGTCTGCTTCCAGATCCTCGGCTACGACACGACCGTCGCCTACGCCTCCCAGGCGGGGCAGCTCGAGCTGAACGTGATGATGCCCGTCATCGCCCACAACCTCCTCCGCTCGCTCGCCATCCTCGCGCCGACGCTCCGCGTGCTCAGGACGACGTGCGTCGACGGCATCACGGCGAACGAGGAGATCTGCCGCGAGTACTTCGAACACTCCATCTCGCTCGCGACCGCGCTGAACCCCTACATCGGCTACATGGCGGCGGCGGACGTGGCGAAGGAGTCGGCGAAGACGGGGAAGACGGTCGTGGAGATCGTGCGGGAAAAGAAGCTGCTGACCGAAGATCAGATCAAGAAGGTCTTCTCGGCGGAGGAAATGACCGGCGTAGGAAAGTAACCAGCGACACGCGCCGAAGGCGCGGTCGCATCAAGTCTTGTACCACGAGGTCCGAGTGAGCGAAGGGGCCCGTGGAGACTCGGAGGGCGCTCA
>DASTSZ010000377.1:0-7871 GCA_035760425.1 Candidatus Eiseniibacteriota bacterium
CGGCGCCGCCCGCGGCGTCGCCGACGCCCCCAGCCGCGCCTATCTCAATCTGATCGGCGGCAAGTGGACCGCCGCCCGCTCGGGAAAGACCTTCGAGAACCGAAACCCGGCCCGTCCGACCGACCTGATCGGGACGTTCCCCGACTCCTCCGCGCAGGATGTGGAGGATGCCGTGGCGGCCGCCTCGAAGGCGTTCGCCGCCTGGCGCCTCGTGCCGGCGCCGCGCCGCGCCGAGATCATCCTTCGCGCGGCCGAGATCCTCCGCGAGAAGAAGGAAGCGGTCTCCCGCGTCATGACGCGCGAGATGGGGAAGGTCCTGGCCGAGACGCGCGGCGACGTGCAGGAGGCCATCGACATGGCCTACTACATCGGCGCCGAGGGCCGGCGCCTCTTCGGCGTGACGGTTCCCTCCGAACTCCCCAACAAGTTCGCCATGTCGATCCGCCAGCCGCTCGGCGTCTGCGGGCTCATCACGCCGTGGAACTTCCCGATGGCGATTCCCTCCTGGAAGATCTTCCCGGCCCTCATCGGCGGGAACACGGTCGTCATCAAGCCGGCCACCGACACGCCCGCATCCGCTCATCACCTCGTGGAGATTCTCGCCGAGGCCGGATTGCCCGACGGCGTGGTGAATATCGTCCACGGCGGCGGCAGCGCCGTCGGCGTTCCGCTCGTGCAGCACCCCGACGTGAAGATGATCTCCTTCACCGGCTCCTCCGAGGTGGGGAAGGACATCGCCGGCCGCCGCGCGCCGACGCTGAAGCGCCTCTCGCTCGAGCTGGGCGGGAAGAACGCGCAGATCGTCATGGACGACGCCGATCTCGATCTCGCGATCGAGGGGGCGCTCTGGGGCGCCTTCGGCACCACCGGCCAGCGCTGCACCGCGACGAGCCGTCTCATCGTGACGAAGAACGTCCGCGACGCGCTCGTGCCGCGCCTCGTCGACAAGGCCATGAAGCTCCGCCTGGGCGACGGCCTCGATCCCGCGTCGGAAGTCGGGCCGGTCGTCAACACGCGCGCCCGCGAAGGAATCCACGGCTACGTGGAGATCGGCAAGAAGGAAGGGGCGAAGCTGCTCTGCGGCGGCGCCTACGCCGAGGAGGGTTCTCTCAAGGAGGGCGCCTTCTATCATCCGACCATCTTCGACCAGGTGACGCCGACGATGCGCATCGCCCGCGAGGAGATCTTCGGTCCCGTCCTCTCGGTGCTGACCGTCTCCTCCTTCGAGGAGGCGATCCAGGTTTTGAACGACACGCCCTACGGCCTCTCGTCGTCGATCTACACGCGCGACGTGAACCAGGCGATGCGCGCGGTGCGCGACATCGAAGCCGGCATCACGTACGTGAACGGGCCGACCATCGGCGCCGAGGTCCAGTTGCCGTTCGGCGGCGTTAAGGAAACGGGGAACGGCCACCGCGAAGGCGGCCCGACCGTGATCGACGCGTTCACCGAGTGGAAGTCGGTCTACATCGACTATTCGGGCAAGCTGCAAAAGGCCCAGATCGACCGCTAGGCCGCCACGGCCGTGCCTCGCCACGAACGACCCGCCACGGCGCCACGGCGCGCCGGCGTCGACCCCGCCGCCTCGGCGACGGCGCCGAGTCCGTTGGTCCACATTCGCCGGCGCGGCCGGATCGAGAGCGTCCACCGGGGCCACGTGGCCGTGGTGGACGCCTCGGGACGGCTGATCGCGCACGCGGGCGAGCCGAATCTGCTCGTCTACCCTCGCTCCTCCTTCAAGCCCTTCCAAGCCCTGCCGCTCGTCGAATCGGGCGCGTTCGCGCGTTCCGGCCTCGGGGCCGACGCGCTCGCGCTCATCGCGGGATCGCACGGCGGGACCGACGCGCACGCCGCGATGGCGGCCTCGATCCTCGACGCCGCCGGCGCCGCGGTCTCCGATCTCGCGTGCGGCACGCATCCGCCGTTCGACCGTCCGACCGCCGAAGCGCTCCGCGCGCGAGGCGAGGCGCCGACGGCCCTGCGACACAACTGCAGCGGCAAGCACGCGGGGATGCTCCTTTTGGCCCGCTTCCTGGGCGCGCCGCTTTCGGGGTACACCCAACCGACGCACCCGGTGCAGACGCGGATCTTCGAGACGTTCGAGGAATTGACGGGCGAGCCCTTCGCGGACGCCGAGCCGGGCATCGACGGCTGCAGCGCGCCGAATCCGAGGGTGCCGCTCGCGACGCTCGCCTTCGCCTTCGCGCTCCTCGGGCGGGGCGCCGACGCCGCGGGGAACGCGCGGCCGGGACTTGCGGCGATCCGGGACGCCATGGCGGCGCATCCGGAATTCGTCGCCGGGAACGGGCTCCTCGACACGGCGCTCATGCGTTCGCGCGGGGCCATCGTCACGAAGATCGGCGCGGAGGCGGTGCACGCCGTGGCCCTGCCCGCGAAGGGCTGGGGCGTGGCGATCAAGGTCGAAGACGGCTCCGATCGCGCCATGGGGCCGGCCACCGTCGCCGTGCTGGAGGCGCTGGGCGAGATCGACGCCGAGGTCCGCGAGCGGTTGGGCTCGTTCGCGGGCCGCGTGTTGCGCAATCAGGCCGGCCTCGAGGTCGGCGACATTCGAGGCGTGGCCCGCCTCGCGAGGGAGGCTGAATGAGCGGCACCGTCGAGGCGCCGCCGCGCCTGAAGTGGGTCTACTTCTTCGGCGACGGCGAGGCCGAGGGAAACGCGCGCATGCGCGACACGCTCGGCGGCAAAGGCGCCGGCCTGGCCGAGATGACGAACGCGGGCATTCCCGTTCCCCCCGGCTACACCATCACCACGGAAGCCTGCCGCCAGTTCTACGAGGCGGGCGGGAAGCTCCTCGACTCGATCGTGACGGAGGAGGACGAGGCGCTGCGACGGCTGGAGAAACTGCTCGGCCGCCGGCTCGGCGATCCGTCGACTCCGCTCCTCGTATCGGTCCGCTCCGGATCGCCCCTCTCCATGCCCGGGATGATGGACACGGTCCTCAATCTCGGCCTGAACGACAAGACCGTCGAGGCGCTCGCGCGCCGGAGCGGAAATCCGCGCTTCGCCTACGACTCCTACCGCCGCTTCATCCAGATGTACGGCGACGTGGTGCTCGGGATCGCGCGGCCCAGTCTCGAGGTCGAACTGACCCAGGTGAAGCAGCGGGCGAAGGTGAAGCTCGACGTCGAGCTGACGGCGAGCCATCTCCAAGACCTGGTGGCGCGCCTCTTGGCGAAGGTGAAGCGAGAGATCGGCCGCGACTTCCCCCAGGACGCGCGAGCGCAGCTGGCCGGCGCCCGCGACGCGGTCTTCCGCTCCTGGCACAACGAGCGCGCGATCCACTACCGGCGTCTGAACGGCATCCCCGACCATCTCGGCACCGCGGTGAACGTGCAGGCGATGGTCTTCGGAAATCTCGGCGACAGCTCCGCCACGGGCGTCGGCTTCACGCGCGACCCCGGCTCGGGCGAGCACCGCTTCTACGGCGAGTACCTCCGCAACGCGCAGGGCGAGGACGTGGTGGCGGGCATCCGCACGCCGCGGCCGATCGCCGAGCTCGAGCGCGAGATGCCCGAGGTCTACGCGCAGCTCCGCGAGATCACCGCGCGCCTCGAGCGCCACTATCGCGACGTCCAGGACTTCGAGTTCACCGTCGAGGAGGGGCGTCTCTTCATGCTCCAGACGCGGCGGGGCGAGCGGACGGGCATCGCCGCCGTGCGCATCGCGGCCGACATGGTGGAGGAAGGGCTCATCACGAAGCGCGAGGCGATCGAGCGCGTGGAGCCCGATCATCTCGACCAGGTGCTCCACCCGGTGCTCGATGCGAAGGAGCGGCGGAAGCACGAGGTGCTCGCGAAGGGCCTTCCCGCGTCGCCGGGCGCCGCGGCGGGACGCCTCGTCTTCACGTCGGAGGAGGCGGTGGCGCGCGGCGCCAAGGAACGCGTCATTCTCGTCCGCGCCGAGACCTCGCCCGACGACATCGCCGGCATGCACGCGGCGAACGGCATCCTCACCGCCACCGGCGGCATGACCTCCCACGCCGCCGTCGTCGCGCGCGGCATGGGGAAGTGCTGCGTCGTGGGATGCGCCGCGCTCGCCATCGACGAGCACGGCCGGAAGCTTCGCGTCGGCGGACGGACGATCGCCGAGGGCGAGTACCTCTCGCTCGACGGCTCGACCGGCGAGGTCCTGTTCGGCGACGTGCCGACCTCCGACTCCGAGGTCGTCCGCGTCCTCACGGGGAAATTGAAGCCCGCGAAGGCGCCTCTCTACCAGTGCTTCGAGCGACTCATGGGCTGGTGCGACGAGGTGCGCCGCCTTCGCGTGCGCGCGAACGCCGACATCCCGCGCGACGCGCAGGCGGCGCGGGCGCTCGGCGCCGAGGGGATCGGGCTCTGCCGCACGGAGCACATGTTCTTCGCCGCCGACCGCATCCCGCATGTCGTCACGATGATCATGAACGCGCAGCAGGCGCGCGAGGCGGAGCTTCGGATCGACGCCGCGCGCGTCGAACTCGCCGCCGCGTCGCGATCGGAGCGTCCCCGGCTCCAAGCCGCGCTGAAGCGCGCGGCCGCCGAGGGGAAGGAGCCGATCGCCGCCTTCACGGGCGCGCTCGCCAAGCTCCTGCCGCTCCAGCGCGCCGACTTCCGCGGCCTCTTCCTCGCCATGGACGGCCGTCCCGTGACGATTCGCACGCTCGATCCGCCGCTCCACGAGTTCCTGCCGAAGCGGGACGATCTCTTGCGGGAGCTCGCGGGGCTCAAGCGGACCGCGAAGGGGGGCGTCACGCGCCGCCGCCTCGAACGGACGCTCGCGCGCGTGGAGGAGCTCCACGAGTTCAATCCGATGCTCGGCTTCCGCGGCTGCCGCCTCGGGCTCCTCCATCCGGAGATCACGCGCATGCAGGCCCGCGCCATCTTCGAGGCGGCGGTGCTCGTCCGGAAGGCCGGCAAGGAGGTGCGCCCGGAGATCATGATCCCGCTCGTCGGCGACGCGGAGGAGTTGCGCCGCCAGCGCGCGGTGATCGAGGGCGTCGCGGCCGAGGTGGAGAAGCGGACGAAAGTCTCGATCCCCCACACCATCGGCACGATGATCGAGGTGCCGCGCGCGGCCGTCCTCGCCGACGAAATCGCCGCGCACGCCGACTTCTTCTCCTACGGCACGAACGACCTGACGCAGATGACGTTCGCCTACTCGCGCGACGACTCGGGGCGCTTCCTCCCCGACTACGTCCGGAGCGGCATCCTTCCGAACGACCCCTTCGTCTCGCTCGACGTGAAGGGCGTGGGCGTGCTCATTCAGCGCTCGGCCTTCGCCGGCCGCCGGGCCAAGCCGGGCCTCAAACTCGGAGTCTGCGGCGAGCACGGCGGGGACGCCGCCTCCATACAGTTCTTCGAGCAGACGGGGCTCGACTACGTGTCGTGCAGCCCCTTCCGGGTTCCGATCGCGCGCCTGGCGGCCGCGCGGGCCGCGCTCCGCCGCGCGTGACGCCGGCGCCGCGCCGGGTCGCGGCGGTCATCCCGGCATGGAACGAGGAAGCTTCGGTCGGCCTCGTGCTCGCCGATCTCCCGCGGCCGCTCGTCGAGCGAGTCGTGGTCTGCGACAACGGCTCGACCGACGCGACGGCGCGCGTGGCGCGCGACGCCGGCGCTCTCGTCGTGGCGGAGCCGAGGCGGGGCTACGGGGCCGCCTGCCTTCGCGCGCTGGACGCCCTCGAGTCCGACCCGCCCGACATTGTCCTCTTCCTCGACGCCGACCGCAGCGACGACGCGACGGAGGCCGGCGCCGTTCTCGCGCCGATCCTCGACGGCCGGGCCGACTTCGTCGTCGGCTCGCGCGCGCTCGGCGACGCCGAGCCGGGCTCCCTGACCCCCGTCCAGCGCTTCGGAAACCGGCTCGCCGCCGGGCTCCTGCGGCGGTTCTACGGCGTGGACGCCACCGACCTCGGCCCGTTTCGCGCCATCCGCTGGGAGTCGCTCCGCGCGCTCCGCATGCGGGACCGCGACTTCGGCTGGACGATCGAGATGCAGGTGAAGGCGGCGCGGCTCGGGCTCCGGACCCTCGAGGTGCCGGTCCGGTATCGCCGCCGGGCGGACCCCTCCGGCTCCAAGATCTCCGGCACGATTCGCGGCACGCTCTTCGCCGGGACGAAGATCCTCGGGACCATCGCCGCCGACCTCCTGCGAAACGGCGTCCCACGCTCGCGGCGGGGCTCGGCCGTCCCGCGCACGGGACGGGGCACTCCTTGACCCCGCCTCGCCGCGTGCGATAGGCTTTCGGGACCTTGCGCCTCGACCGAATCGCATTCCTCCTCGCCCTTTCGGCTATCGCCCTTTCCGCGGCCGTCGCGTCCGCGTACACGCCGCCGCCCGTCCTCCGGTCGGATCTGAATCTCCAGTCGGGGATGACGTGCAAGACCTGCCACATCGACATCACCGAGCAGTGGCAGAAGTCGGCGCACTCGAAGGCCGACCGGAATCGGAATCTCCTGTTCGGGCGCATGTACTTCTACTCGCTCAAGCAGACGCGCGGCGCGACGATGGTGGCGTGCGGTCCCTGCCACGAGACCGCGTCCTACGTGAACCAGGACTTCGACAAGATCCGCGACGTGTCGAGCGAAGGCGTGGCCTGCGTCTTCTGCCACTCCATCGACGGCTCGGCCGACCGCGGCAACCCGCCGGTCTCCCTCGACATCTCGGCCTTCTCCGGGACGCTTCGAAACCCGATCACGACGCCGAGCCACAAGTCGAAGTACGCGCCCTATCTCGGGACGGCGGAGTTCTGCGGCTCGTGCCACAAGTACTCGAATCAGCACGGCGTCGAGATCAGCGACACCTACGGCGAATGGAAGCGCTCGAAGTATCCGAAGCTTAAGATGACCTGCCAGACCTGCCACATGCCGGGCGGACCGGGACGCAACACGGCGGAGGGCCCGCTTCGCGCACGCGTGGCGAATCACGCGTTCGATCACGAGGCGTTGAACGCGTCGCGCCCGAACGCCGTCACGCTGAAGCTGCGCGGCGAGCGCCGCGGCGACTCGCTCCGCGTCTTCGCCGTCGTCACCAACGCGGGATGGGGCCACTCGCTGCCGACCGGGAACGATCAGCACATCGCCGTTCTTCGCGTCCGCGTGAAGAGCGCGGCCGGCGAGATTCTCTGGGAGAACGATCCGCTCGAAGAGTGGAACGTCGCGGTCTTCGGCGTCCTCCTGGCGGACGAATACGGCAACGCGCCGGCCGACACCTGGAACGCGCGGAAGGTCGTCCGCAATCGCCGCATCAAGGCGGGCGAGAGCGCGCAGGTCCGCTTCGACGCGCCCATCGGCGGCGCCTCGAAGCCGGGCGCCCTCCAGGTCGAGGCGCAGTTCCTCCTTCGACGCGCGCGTCCCGAGACGATCGCGCTCTACGGACTCCCCGAGTCCTACGACGCCGAACGCCTTCTCGCCGAAACCAAGCTCGCCGTTCCGTAGGCGCCGGGGGTAGGGCGTGTTCGCCGAAGATCTCCTCCGCGAAGTCAGGCGGGCCGGCTACACCCCTCGCGCTTTCGTCGCCTACGTCCGCGCCATCTTCGCGCGCGTGACGCGGCGGCTTCCGCTCCACGCCGAACTCGTCCGCTCCATCGCCGCCACGTCGATCCTCCTCTTCGCGGTGCAGTTCGCGGGGGCGCTCACGCTCTCGGCGACGATCGGCCGCGAGATCGCGATCGATTACCTGGTGTCGTCGAGCGTCGTGCTCCTCCTCGCCACCTTCTGGCTCCTCGCGCACATCGGCATCATCACCGCCGGGGGCGGGCGCGAGGACGGCGGGCGGGTGCTGAAGCGGCTGCCGCTCCCGATCACGCTCACCATGCTCCGCCTCGTCTCCATCCCCGCGATCGTGCTTCTCATCGAGATCCACGCGTGGGGCGCGGCC
>DASTSZ010000378.1:0-2280 GCA_035760425.1 Candidatus Eiseniibacteriota bacterium
GGAGACCCGGGTCCGTTGCGGTGTGGCTGGTCATCTCTCGAGCTTCGACATGGTCTCCGAGAGTGTAGCCTACCGGGCTCTGACCCGCCGCACAGTGAGACGGAGCAGGCCAGAGACCATCGTCACCAGGAGCACGAGCACGAGCGCGCCGGTCCAGGCTTGGCGGTTCCAGTCGACGTAGGGGGCGCGGGCGTCGTCGAAGATGAAGACGGGCAGGGTCGCCATCGGCTCGTCGAGCTTGAGCGACCAGAAGCGGTTTCCGAGCGCGGTGAAGAGGAGGGGCGCCGTCTCGCCCGAGGCGCGGGCCACGGCGAGCATGCTCGCCGTGAGAATGCCCGGGCGCGCGGCCGGGAGCACCACCTGCTGGATCACCTTCCAGCGCGGGGCGCCGAGCGCGAGCGCCGCCTCGCGATAGGATCGCGGCACGAGGAGCACCATCTCCTCGGTGCTTCGGATGATCGTCGGGAGCATGAGGATGGCGAGCGCCACGCTTCCGGCGAACGCGGAGAAGCGCCCCATCGGCACCACCACCAAGCCGTACGCGGCCACGCCGACCACGATCGACGGGACGCCGCTCAGCACGTCGGTGGTGTAGCGCACGAGGGTCGCGAATCGCCCGCGGCCATACTCGGCCAGGTAGACGCCGGCGGCCACGCCGATCGGAAGGGCCGCGGCGGCCGCCATCCCCACGATGACGAGGGTGCCGACGATCGCGTTCGCCACGCCGCCGCCGGCTTCTCCGACCGGCTTCGGCATGTGCGTGAAGAAGGAGAGGTTGAGCCCGGCGAGGCCGTTTCCGAGGAGATGCCCCACGATGAAGACGAGCGGGAGCACGACAAGAGCCGCGGCCACGTAGCAGGCGGCGATCACCGCCATGTTCCAGAGCCGGCGACGGCCCATCAGACGGCCCCCGCCGTGTCGCGCCGACCGCCCGTCACCCAATAGACGAGGAGCCGCGCGAGGCCGTTCATGAGGATCGTGACCGCGAAGAGGACGAGCGCGATCTGGATGAGCGCCGAGAGATAGATGGGCCCGGTCGCCTCGGTGAACTCGTTCGCGATGACGCTCGCCATCGTGGCGCCCGGATCGAGGATCGAGGTCGGGAGGCGGTTCGTGTTTCCGATCACCATCGTCACGGCCATCGTCTCGCCGAGCGCTCGGCCGAGCGCCAGGATCACCGCGCCGAGGATGCCGGGCTTCGCCGCGCCCAGGGCCACGCCGATCGACTCGGCCTGCGTGGCGCCGAGCGCGAGCGACGCCTCGCGCAGCGACTGCGGCGTGGCGAGGAGCACTTCGCGCGAGATCGACACGATCGTCGGCACCACCATGATGCCGAGGATGATGCCGGCGTTCAGGATCCCGATCCCGAAGGGCGCCCCGCTGAAGAGCGGGATGAAGCCGAAGTGCGCGATGAGCCACGGTTCGATGACGGTGCGGAGGAAGGGGGCGAGGATGAAAAAACCCCAGATGCCGAAGACGATGCTCGGGATCGCGGCCAGGAGTTCCATGACGAAGGAGACGATCTCGCCCATTCGCCGACTCGAGAGGTCCGCGAGGAAGACCGCGCTTCCCACCCCGAGCGGCACGGCGAAGAAGAGCGCGAGGAACGACGTCGCGAGCGTCCCGACCACGTACGGCAGCGCGCCGTAGCGATCGAAGACGGGGTCCCATTCGGTGGAGGTGAGGAATCCCCAGCCGATCGTCTTCATGGAGAGCCGCGCGCCCATGAACGATTCGAACGCGATCAGGAAGACGATGAAGAAAACGACGGCCGCGGCCCCCGTGAGGAGGCCGCGGTAAACGTCGTCGAAGCGAATCGCGGGGCGGAGGCGGAGACCCCGAAGGGCTCCCGCCACGCCGCTCGCCCGCGCCTCGGCCATGCTACTTCCTCGCCGCGATCGGCTTTCCGGCCGCGGTGAGCGAGAGGAGATTCGCCTGATTCACCTTCACGACGGACGCCGGGAGCCGGGCGTAATCGAGCGCCTCGGCGGCTTCCTGCCCGTCGGTCATCGACCAGTTGATGAAGTCGACGAGCGCCTTCCCCTTCGCCGCGTCGCGCTGCTCCTTGTAGACCAGGAGGAACGTGAGGCCCGCGATCGGGTACGCGTTCGGGTCCCGCGAGTTCACGATCGGCGTCCGCACGTCCTTCGCGAGAGCCGCCGCCGCTCCGTTCGCGGCGGCCGTGGTGGAGGCGAGCGTCGGTTCGACGAAAGCCCCGGCGGCGTTTTTCACGTGCGCGACCGTGAAATTGTTCTGCTTGGCGTAGGCGAGTTCGACGTA
>DASTSZ010000379.1:0-2407 GCA_035760425.1 Candidatus Eiseniibacteriota bacterium
GCCACGAGAAGGGCGCCTTCACGGACGCGCGCCAGCAGAAGCAGGGCCTCCTGGAACTCGCGAACGGGGGCACGCTCTTCCTCGACGAAGTCGGCGAGATGAGCCTCCAGATCCAGGTGAAGCTCCTGCGCGTGCTCGAACGGATGACGTTCAAGCGCGTCGGCGGCACGAAGGACATCACGGTCTCCGTGCGCGTCATCTCGGCCACGAACCAGAATCTCGAATCGATGGTGCGGGAGGGCGCGTTCCGTGAGGACCTCTTCTACCGGTTGAAGGTCGTCCCGATCCGCGTGCCGCCGCTCCGCGAGCGGCGGGAGGACATCCTGCCCCTGGCGCGCCACTTCCTCGATCAGTTCAACCGGGCGTTCGGAAAGTCGTTCGCGTCGATCGATCCGGAGGCGGAACGGGTCCTCATGACCTACCCCTGGCCCGGGAACATCCGCGAACTGCGAAATCTCTTCGAGCGGATCGTGCTCCTCAACCAGGGGAACACCCTCCTCGCGCAGCACCTGAACGCGGCCATCGCGCCCGCGCCGACGGCGGGGAAGGGGAACGCGCCGCTCCACGCGCTCGAGGAGGTCCTCGACTCGGGGCAGTTCCCCGACGAGGGGATCGACTTGGAGGCCACGCTCGGCTCGGTGGAGAAGGAGATCATCCAGCGCGCCTTCGACTGGACGCGCGGGAATCAGAGCCGTGCGGCGCAGCTTCTTCAGATGAAGCGTGATAAACTCCGGTATCGAATGAAACTCTACGGATTCCACGACTCGACCACGTCCACGAGTGATGTGGGGTAGAACGATCGCCGCGGCGCTCCTCGCCGCGGCGTGTGCGGCCGGAGGCTGCGCCTATTCGGTTTCCGGCGTCCTCCCGGGCCACCTGAAGACCCTCGCCGTCCCGGTCTTCGGCAACAACACGGTCGAGTTCCGACTGGCGGACGACGTCACCCTGGCGATCACCGACGCCTTCCTCGCCGACCGCCGGCTCCGCATCGTTCGCGAGCGCGACGCCGACGCCGTCCTGCGCGGCACCGTCGTGGCCTACCGCAATCAGGTCTACGGCTACACGGCCCAGGAACGCGCCACCCAGTACGAGATCGTCCTCGTCGTGCAGGTCTCCTTCCGCGATCAGGTGAAGAACCGGATCCTCTGGAAGGAGGACCAACTCGCCGTTCGCACGACGTACAATGTCGTCCCGGTCGGCGGGGAAGCCGCGAAGACCGAGACGGAGGGACGGAAGGAAGTGATCCAGAAACTGGCCGACCAGATCGTGAGCCGGACGGTGCAGGGATGGTGACGCCCCGCGCGGGCGCCTCCGGACATCCCACGGCGCTCGCCAAGGCCTGGCGCGGCGGCGCGGCCCCGGCCCCCTTCCTCCTCGCCGCCGGCCCGAGCGACTACTGGCGCGAGCACCTCGTCGAGGCCTATCGCGCGAGCGCGGCGGACGCCGGGGCGGAGTTCCTTCGCCTGGAAGGGGACGACCTCGACGCCGAGACCCTCGCGGGCGCGCTCGAATCGCTTTCGCTCTTCGCGGCCTCCCGGCGGCTCTGGATCCGGGAAGGCGCGAAGATCGAGAAGGCGTGCGAGGAGAGGCTTCTCGCGCTGGCCGCCGATCCGATCGACGGCGTCGCGATCCTTCTCACGACCGCGCGCGAGCCTTCGGAGCTGAAGTTCCTCGGCGCGCTCGCCGCGAAGGCGACGTACGTGCCGTGCGAGGAGCGCCCCGGCGACGCGGCGAAGGAGGCGCAGCGCCTCGCCGCCGAAGCGGGTCTCAAGCTCCCGGGCGGGCTCCTGGAGGCGATCACGGCGCGCGCGGGGACACTGCAGTCGCTCCGGCAGGAATTGTCGAAACTCGCGCTCCTGGCGGACGACGCGGGGCGCATCGCACCGTCGTCGCTCGACGCGGTCGCGGCCGGGCGCGTCGCCGCGTCGGTCGAGCGATGGGCCATCGCGGCGCTCCAGCGCGACGGGGCCGCCGCGCGAATCGAAGCCGCCGCCCTGAGCGCGGAGGGATCGGCGACCGGTTCGGCGCTCTGGGCCGTCGCCTCGATGGCGCTCGCCGCGCTCGAGCCGCAGTCGTACGGCTATCGCCGCGGCCCGGCGGGACCGACCCTTCGTCCGGCCGCCGCGCGCGCGGCGCTCGACGCGGTCTATCGCGCCGATCGCGCGATGAAGCGGGGCGAGATTCGGGACGAGGAAGTGCTCGACGTGCTGGAACGAAGCCTTCAGGGAGGAACGAGTGTCCGAGACGCGTGACGTGATCAACGAGAACCGCGGCCCGGCGGCCGAGCCCGACGAGGGAAGCCGCGCGGGCTATCCCTTCCGCGCGCTCGAGGAGAAGGCCCAGCGCCGCTGGAGCGAGGCGCGCCTCTTCGAGTCGGGCGATCCGATGGCCGCCGAGAAGCGCTTCT
>DASTSZ010000380.1:0-6390 GCA_035760425.1 Candidatus Eiseniibacteriota bacterium
GCGACGATGCGCGCGCAGCCGTCGGGCACGACGCGGCGGAGTTCGACAAGCGGGGTATTCCCGATCGCGCCGAGCACTCGCAGGTCAGGCACGCGCGCGGGCCCTCATCGCGGGACGTCGTCCATTCGCCGGGGGACGCAGATGACGAGGATCTCGCATCCGGGGTCGGGCACATACGTGCTGTCCGAATCGTCGCCGCCGTCCCAGCGACCCTCCACGACGCAGAAGTGGTGTTGGCTGACGAACCCCATCGCGCTTCCGTCCGGGCCGTCGGCCATGTAGGCGTGGTGCGCGGTCCAGCCCGCGGCGCCGAAGGCGCGCTCCAAGGGCGCGAGGGGACACTCGGACGCGTCGGTCACGACGAGGCGGAACGTCCACGCGTCCACCGAGTCGCCGCGCGCGTACCAGTACTGGAACCGGGAACGTTCGCGGGAGAGCCGGATCGGTTTGCCGCCGCGACTCGCCGTCGCGCGCACGACGCGTTCGATCATCGCGCCGACCGAATCGCGCGCGGCCGCCAGCGTGGGGTAGTCGGCGGTCGGTTCGGGCGCGCGCTCCTCGTAGGCGGGGACGCTGCCGGCCCACATCGCGCCGACGAGGGCGACGGCGCAGAGGATGAGGACGCGCGTCGGCGAGAGCGCCGGATGGTCGCATTCAACCCCCGTCGCCGGCGCCTCGCTGAGACCGGAATTATATTCCGGTTCCGCGCGTGTCGCCCCTTCTCCTTCATTCATAGCGTTTTTGCCATCTCCGCTGGCCAGCGTTGAGGAAGTCGACGCCCTCATCCTAAACCAGACGGCCTCCGCGCCGACAGTCTGTCAGCGATTCGCGGAAGCAGTTGCGCGCCAGTGCCTTTCCGCTTGATACCCCGGGGCCACCCGCCGATATTCCATCCGAAGTCCACGCATCCTCCTGTTGCATTTCCGCCCGCGAATCCTCGAGGCGGGGAGGAACGATGTCGCCTTCCGAGAACTCGGAGCGTCACCAGCCCGATTTCCGCGCGCTGTTCGAATCGGCGCCCGGCTGCTACCTCGTGCTCGCCCCCGACTTCTCGATCGTGGCGGTGAGCGACGCGTACCTCGACGCGACGATGACTCGGCGCAACGAGATCCTCGGCCGCAACATCTTCGACGTCTTCCCCGACAATCCCGCCGATCCCGCCGCCACCGGCGTGGCCAATCTTCGAAGTTCGTTGACCCGCGTGCTCCATGACCGCCGTCCCGACACGATGGCGGTGCAGAAGTACGACATCCGCCGGCCCGGCGGCGCGGAAGGCGATTTCGAGGAGCGCTTCTGGAGCCCCATCAACTCGCCGGTCACCGGCCCCGACGGGAAGGTCGCGTTCATCATCCATCGTGTGGAGGACGTGACCGAGTACGTGCGCCTCAAGGGCGAGGAAGCCGAGCGCAATCGGCAGAACGAGGCGCTCCACTCCAAGGCGACGGAGATGGAGGCGGAAGTGCACAATCGAGCGCGGGAACTGCAGCGCGCGAACGAGGAACTGCGCGATCTGAAGGAGGCGCTCGAAGAGCGCGTCGCCGAGCGAACGGCTGAATTGATGCGCGCCACCGAACAGGTGCGCCACGCGCAGAAGATGGAAGCGATCGGCCAGCTCGCGGGCGGCGTGGCCCACGACTTCAACAATCTCCTCACCGCCATCATGGGCTACGCGCACCTGAGCGCGAAGCGCTTCGCGGGCGACGAGACGGCGCTTCGCGACATCGAGCAGATCCTCCGCGCCTCCGAGCGAGCCGCCATCCTCACGCGCCAGCTCCTCGCGTTCAGCCGGCGCGACGTGCTCCAACCCAAACTCCTCGACCTGAACGCCGTCATCGCCGACACCGGCGCCATGCTCCGCCGTTTGATCGGCGAGAACATCGAACTGGTGACGGTGCCGCGCGACGGGCTCTGGCCGGTCCGGGCGGACGGCGGGCACCTGGAGCAGGTGATCATGAACCTTTCGGTCAATGCCCGGGACGCGATGCCGCAAGGCGGGCGACTGACGATCGAGACCTCGAACGTCGAACTCGGGGAGATCTACGCCGGTGAAAAGATCGGGCTCCCGCCGGGCGACTATGTGCTCCTCGCGGTGAGCGACAACGGCGAAGGGATGGACGAGGAGACCAAAGCGCGCATCTTCGAGCCCTTCTTCACGACGAAGGGCGCAGGCAGCGGGACCGGGCTCGGGCTATCGACCGTCTACGGCATCGTCCAGCAGTGGGGCGGCGCCATCCAGGTCTACACCGATCCCGGCTGGGGGAGTTCGTTCAAGGTCTACTTCCCGCGCGCGAGCGGCGCGGTCGAAACGGCGCACCGCCCCAGCGAGCCGGGCGAATTCCCGCAGGGCACCGAGACGGTGCTTCTCGCGGAAGACCAGGACGCCGTCGCCGCCGTCATCGTCACGACCCTCCGGCTCTGCGGCTACAACGTGCTCGTGGCGCGAAACGGCATCGACGCGATGGCCGTGTCGCAGGATCACAATGGCCCGATCCATCTCCTGATCACGGACATCGTCATGCCGGCGATCAGCGGCCACGAACTGGCCGAGCGCTTCCGTCAGGAGCGGCCCGAGGCGAAGACGCTCTTCATCTCGGGATACACCGAGCACGGCTTCTCGGCGCAACGGCTCCGCGAGTGGAGAGCCTCCTTCCTCGCGAAGCCGTTCAGTCCCGACGCCATCGCCCGCCGCGTGCGCGAACTCCTCGACGACGTCACCGTGAATCAGTCCTGGGCCGCCGAGCGGGAGAGTTCCTAGCGGCAGGGCCGGCGCGCGCCGCTAGTCGTCGCCTCGGCCCCGCCCGCGTTCACGTCCGCGGCCGCGATCCCGGTCTTCTCGCTCGAACTTCTCCTGGCGCTTCTCGAAGACACGCCGCATTCGTTCCTCGCGCGCGTCTTGCGCTCGCCGTTCCGCCTCGTGTCGCCGGCGGAGCGTCTCTTCCGACACGCCGCGCGGGCGTTCGCGGAGTTCCTGCTGCTGTTCCTGCTCGAGTTCCTGCCGTTCCTGGCGCAGGCGTTCCGGCGCTCGTTCCCGTTCGGCGCGCTGGCGTTCGATCAAGGCACGCTCCGGCGCGGCCCGGTAGCGCGTCGGCGGATTGGCGCGAACGCGGTCGCTGCCGTCGCCGCGGTTCGCGGGCCGTGGCCGCGTCCGGGAGACCACGATCTCGTTGTCCCGCACGTCCGGATTCCGGCGCGGTTGACCCGCCGGCGCATCCTCCAGGCGATAGCGCGTAACGGAGCGACCGGTCGCTCGGGAGACCCACTCGGGTCGAAGTCCGCGCTCGGCGGGCATCGATCCTTCGATTTCGTATCGCGTCACGTTGCGCGTGACGTCACGAAGCGTGACGTTCCGGCCCGCCGGCGCCACGCGAACGCGCGTATCGGTGAACCCGGAGGCTCGGGTGAAGCACCAGGCCTGCGGATCGATTCGGCGGTCGATGTCGCTCGAGGAGTAACGGAAGCCGACGCTCACCTGCCAGCCGAGATCCGGCGGCAGCGGCGCCCAGCCGATCCAGTCGCCGCCGTAGCGCCACGACACCCACGCGGGCGCCCAGACATCGCCCGGAATCCAGACCCAGCCGTAGTAGTCGTCGTACGCCCACCGGCCATAGTGGTAGGGCGTCGAGCCCCACGGATCGGCCGAGAGCCACATCCAACCGTAGTCGGTGTAGGCCCAGCGTCCGACCGTGTAGGGGCGCCATTCCGCGGAAACGTCGAGCGGGCACCACGCCCACCCGTAGGAGACGGCGACCCACGTCCCGTAGGGCGCGAGCGCGTCGTAGTCGTCGTAGATCGCGTACTCGCCGGCGACCGACACCCTAGTCTCGCGGGTGCGGCCGTAGCCGTAGGTTTCGGCGCAGGCGGTCAGACCGACCGCCGCGCCGACGGCGAGTAACAGGATCGTGAGTTGGCGGATCATGGCTCGCTCCTAGAACCGGAACCCGATTCCGACGAGCCCCATGCCGGTGACGCCAAAGGTTCCTTGGACGGTCGGCGTGAAGTTGTAGCCGAACTCGAGGCCCCACGAGGGGCCGTAGACGGCATTCAACCGACCGACCCAGCGATCGGCGAACGGATAGGAGAGGGCGAGTCCCAGTTCGGGACGAAGGCCCGCGCGGTTCGCGAAGGCGCCCGCGATCATGGCGACGTTGGGATTGCCGTCGACGCCCTCGACGAACTGATACATGTAATGTCCGCCGACGACCATGTCGTCGTCGAAGCGGCGGTCGCCGACGCCGTAATCCGAGAAGTAGATGTCGTGCGGATCGACGCCGACGTAGGCGCCGACCGCGCTTCGCTCCGAGAATCCGAAGTCGGCGCGGCCGAAGACGCCGTCGAAGGCGCCGAAGCCGCCCTCGTTGCTGCCCGCGCGAACGTCCGCGTCGGGGATCGACGCCACGGCGTCGCGGCTCGGCGCCGCGAGGAACGCGCCGCAGAGCGTGAGCATCATCATCCAACGGATGACATTGCGATTCATGGACCGATTCATTGGGCTCCTCCTTCCATCGAATGGGGCGCGTCCTTCGCGTCACGATTCGATCGGACCGTTTTCCCAACCCCCAACCACGGCGCCCTAAAGACTCAAGGCGCGTGCCAAGACGGCGAAAAAGCGCCGACGGAGCCCCAAACGCCTTGCCGCCCGACGACTTCGGGTGGGGAACACTTTTCCGTATTTACGCGCTTGCGTCCGAATCGAAACGGCGCACTTGTACGAGGCGCGCACAGCCTGCTCGATACGGGGCACGACCGAATCTTCCGAAAATTCTGCCGAACTTCGCGAACAGCGCGCCGCTATAACGTGCTCGCGTCGCGACGACGAACGCGACAGACGCGTGAATGCCGTGGCATGAACCTTGATGAGTAATCGAGATCGTCGTGGAGCGCTGGGGACAATCTCTTCACCGGCGCGCGAAGCCATCGGCCTCTCGCCGCCTGGAGGAACATTATGAACCGAGTCACTCGTATCGCCGCTGTTGTCGCCGCTGGACTCACGCTCGCCGCCGCGCCCGCTCTCTCCGCAACGAAGGTCTTCAACGCGCACCTGTCGGGGAACGAACAGGTGCCGGTGAGAGAAACCAAGGGCGTCGGGCAGGTCATGCTGAAACTGAGCGACGATCAGACGACGCTGCAGTTCCGCGTCAACGTGAGCAACATCGAGAACGTCGTCGCCGCGAAGGTCGCGCTCGCGCCCGCGGGACAGACGGGTCCCGATGTCGCGTTGCTCTACGGCCCGGTCGCGCCGGGCGGCGGCAAGGCGAGCGGCATGCTCGCGACTGGCACCCTGACCGCGGACAAGCTGGTCGGTCCCTTGGCGGGTAAGACGATCGCCGACCTCGTGACGGAGATCAACGCGGGGCGGATCTACATCAACATCGTCACCGACGACGGGCAGGGCGCCGCCGACGAGAAGTCGGGCGATTTCGCCTCGGGCGAGATTCGCGGCCAGGTCCGCTAGGTCGCGGAGGTCCGTGGCCGATCGGCGCCGCGGGTAACAATCACGGAATCGCGGCGTCGTTCCGAAGCCGCGCCGGCTGGGCTAGCGGCGCGGCTTCCTCTATTTCGCGTCGGCGTCGGCGCGGCGCGCGCGGCGGAAGGGCAGGCGGCCGAACCAGGCGGCCAGGCGGACGCCCAAGCCGCTCGTCGCGACGAAGAAGGTCGGCACGACCACGAGGCTCAAGGCGGTCGAGACGACGAGCCCGCCGATCACGGCGATCGCCATCGGCGTCCGGATCTCCGAGCCGGGCCCGAGGCCGAGCGCGGGCGGGAGCGCCGCCATCATCGTGGCGACCGAGGTCATGAGGATGGGGCGTAGCCGCCGCGGCCCGGCCACGAGCATCGCTTCCCGCGCGCTCGCGCCGGTCTCGCGCACCTGGCGCCCGTAGTCGACGAGGATGATCGAGTTCTTCTTCGAGATGCCGAGCAAGAGGAGAAGCCCGATCATGCTGAAGATGTTGAGGCTCTTGCCGCCGAGCCAGAGCGCGCCCGCCGCGCCCACGATGGAGAGCGGCAGTACGGTGAGCACCGTCAGCGGATGCAGGAGCGAGTTGAACTGGGAGGCGAGCACCATGTAGGCGACCGCGAGTCCCAGGAAGAGCGCGAAGAGAAGGCTCCCCATCGACTCCTGGAACGCGACGCTCGCGCCTTCGAGCACCAGCCGGTAGCCGACCGGGAGGGACGTTCCCATGCTGCGAACGAGTTCGAGCGCCTCCTGCTGCGAGTGGCCCGCCGCCACGTTCGCCGTGACCGTGATGGCCCGTTCGCGATCGCGGCGCGTGATTCCCTGGAGCGCCGGGCGCTCCTCGGTGGCGATGACCGAGGAGAGCGGCACCAGGTCGCCGGAGGCGGTGCGGACGCGAAGCCGCCCGACGTCTTCCGGCCGGGAGCGTTGTTCGG
>DASTSZ010000381.1:0-9592 GCA_035760425.1 Candidatus Eiseniibacteriota bacterium
CAACCCCGTCGCCGCCCGCAGCGCCTTCGCGAATCGGAGCACGCGGTGAGACTCGGGGCGGTGCTCCTCCCCCTCCAGCCCGACCGGCATGCCGACCACGATGGACTCCGCCTCTTCGTCGCGCGCCACCGCGGCGACCGCCTCGGGCGCCTCCCGGATCCGCTCCACACGGAGACTCCGGAGGGGCCGCGCGAGAAAGCCCGTCTCGTCGCTCACGGCGAGTCCGATCTGTCGCGGGCCGAAGTCCACGCCTAGGACTCGCACGCCAGCGCTTCCAGCACCGCCGCGAACTCCGGCGGGACGGGATGGGTGAACTCCATTTTCGCGCCCGTCGCCGGATGCGTGAAGCCGAGCGTCTCGGCGTGGAGCGCCTGGTGGTCGAGTTCGGAAAGCAGCAGGGTCGCCGCCGGCCGCCGCGAGGGCGAAAGTCGCATGAGGGGCCCGCGCCGGCCGCCGTACTCCGGATCGGCGAAGACGGGATGGCCGTGGTGCGCGAGATGGACGCGGATCTGGTGCGTCCGCCCCGTCTCGAGCATCAGGTGGAGTTCCGTCAGGTAGGCGTACCGGCGCACGACCTTGTATCTCGTCGCGGCGAAGCGGCCGCCGCGCTGCAGCACGGCCACCTTCTTCCGGTCCTTGGGGCTTCGCCCGAGGGAGGCCTCGATGCGCCCCTCCTCGTCGCGAAGGGAGCCCCAGACGAGCGCGCGGTAGACGCGGCGCACCTTCCGGGCCTCCAATTCCGCCGCGAGGATGCGATGGGCTTCGTCCGTGCGCGCGATGAGGAGCAGCCCCGAGGTCCCCTTGTCGAGTCGATGGACGATGCCCGCGCGCTCGTTCCCGTTCTCGTTCGAGAGGTCGCGATAGCGGTGGAGGAGGGCGTGCACCAGGGTGCCGGTGTGATGCCCGACCGAGGGATGAACCACCATCCCGGCGGGCTTCGCCACGACGGCCAGGTGCTCGTCCTCGTAGACGACGTCGAGCGGGATGGCCTCGGGCTCGAGCGTGGAGGGGGCGTGGCGCGGGCGCACGACCTCGATGCGATCCCCTTCGCGGACGCGACGGCTGGCGCGCGCGGGAGCCTCATTCAGGCGGACGTGCCCTTGATCGATCAGGTTCTGCACGGCGGACCGGGAGAGGGTGCGCTCCGCTTCGGCCAGGAAGCGGTCGAGCCGCTCACCCGCCCGCGAGGCCGGCACGAGATGGATCTTCGGCGTCAGGGGCGGGATGACCCGCTCGGGAGAGGCACCAGGCAAGGAGGATGACTCCGACGGTGACGGCGCTGTCGGCCACGTTGAAGACCGGCCATCGCGCCGAACCGAGGCCGACGTCGATGAAGTCGACGACCCAGCCGAGGCGGATGCGGTCCACCAGATTACCGATCGCGCCGCCGAGGATACACCCGAGGAGAATCCGCTGCGTCATCCCCCGGTAGGCCTCGCGCGTGAAGAGATAGATCACGACCGCGATCGCGAGCGTCGAGACGATGATGAACGGAAGCCGGCTTCCCGGGAAGAGCCCGAAGGCCGCGCCCGTGTTGTGCACCAGCGTGAGGCGCACGAGGTCCCCCATCACGGGGACCGGATCGCCGAGGAAAAGGCGCGCGGAGGCCAACGCCTTCGTCGCCTGATCGAGCGCCACCACGAGGGCGGCGCAGAGAACGAAGAGGACCGGGGTTCGCTTCATCCGCGAGCCGTGTGGTTCTCCTTCTCCGACTTCTCCTGGCAGACGACGCAGAGGCTCACCTGCGGAATCGCGTCGAGGCGCGCCTTCGCGATCTCCTTCCCGCAGCCCGCGCAGACGCCGTATTCGTTCCGGTAGAGCCGGCGGAGCGCCTGGTCGACTTCGTACAGGAGGCGTCCCTCGGAGGAGGCGAAGAGGAACGCCTTCTCGCGCTCCATCGCGTCGGTGCCCATGTCGGCCATGTGGAACGAGTAGGCCGAGAGGTCGCCGGCGGAGTCGCGCTGCGTCCGGTTCAGCGTCTTCTCCAGGTAGCCCAGCTGTCCGAGGAGCTTCTTCCGCTCCTCGAGGAGCCGTTCCTCGAAATGCTTGAGATCCTTCTTGGTCAGCGGCAAATCACCCTCCTTGCTTGGCCCGCTCGATGCCCACGCGGGCGCGTTCCCCGTCGAAAGTCCACTCCTCGACCGCCGCGCCGGGTCCGGCGGGGACGGCGGCCCCCACCCCTTCGGCCAGCACCTCGTCCCGGAGGAAGGTCTCGTGCTTCGCGCAGGCGTCCTGGAGCGCGGGCGAGAGTTCCCAGCCGATGCGGATGCGATCGGTCACGTCGAAATCGGCGCTCTTCCGGAGCGCCTGGATGCGGTGCGCCAACTCCCGCACCAGCCCTTCGGCCTTCAGCGCGTCGTCGAGCGTCGTGTCGACCGCCACCACGAGCGAGCCGTCGGCCTGCGCGGCCCAGGGCGCCTTCGAGCCTCCCTGGATCGTCACGTCCTCCGCGACGAGCGTGAAGGTGGACCCGCCGGCTTCCACGGTCCATCCGTCGCGCGCGATCGCGGCCTGGATCTCGGCGACCGGCGCCGCCTGGATCTTGGACGCGAGTTCCTTCATGGCCGCGCCGGCTTTCTTCCCCAAGACGGGGAAATTGGCCTTCGCGGCGAGCGAGATCATCGCGTCCCGCGGGACATCCGTCACCAACTCCTTCACGTTCAGCTCGTCCAGGACCAGATCGGCGAGCGAGGCGAGCGCCTCCGCGTCCCGCGCGCCGAGCCCCGCCACCGCGATCCGCCGAAGGGGCTGGCGGACCCGTAGCGAGGAGGCGTTTCGGGCCGCCCGCGCCTGGTTCACCACGCGGAGCACGATCTCCATCCCCCGCTCGAGCGCCTCGTCGACGCGCGACCGGTCGGCCGTCGGGTAGTCGCACCAATGCACGCTCGCCGGCGCGTCGGGGTGGGCCGCGCGGACGAGATTCTGATGCAGTTCCTCGGCGAGGAAGGGCGTGTAAGGCGCCAGGAGGCGCGCCACCGTCTCGAGACATTCCAGGAGCGTGTCGTAGGCGGCCCGCTTGTCGGCCGGGTCGGACTCCTTCCAGAAGCGGCGGCGCGAACGGCGCACGTACCAGTTCGAGAGCTCCTCGATGACGAACTCCTGGATGGCCCGCGCCCCCCGCGTCAGGTCGTAACCGTCCAGCGCCGCCCGGCAGGTGCCGACCAGCGTGTGGAGCCGCGAGAGGATCCAGCGGTCGAGGAGCGTCGGCGCCGCCTTCGCCCCCGCGCCCGGCTCGTAGGCGTCGATGTTCGCGTAGAGGACGAAGAACTGCGCCACGTTCCGGAGCGTGCCGATCAGCTTCTTCGTCACCTCCGTCACGCCCTCGAGGTCGAACCGCGTCGAGGTCCAGGGCGGGCTCGTCGAGAGGAGATAGAAGCGGAGCGCGTCGGCGCCGCGCTGGTCGAGGATCGCGTTCGGCTCGACCACGTTCCCCTTCGACTTGCTCATCTTCTTCCCTTCCTTGTCGAGGATCAGCTCGTTCGGAAGGACGTGGCGATAGGGGGACTCCCCCTTCACGAAGACGCCGATGGCCATGAGCGTGTAGAACCAGCCGCGCGTCTGGTCCATCCCCTCCGAGATGTAGTCGGCGGGGTAGAGCTTGTCGAAGTCGTCCTTGTGCTCGAAGGGGTAGTGCCACTGCGCGAAGGGCATCGCCCCCGAGTCGAACCAGACGTCGATGACCTCGGGCACGCGCCGCTGCACGCCGCCGCAGGACTTGCAGTCGAACGTGACGGAGTCGACGTGGGGCCGGTGGAGATCGAGCGGCTCCGCGAGCCCCTTCCCCTCCCGCAGCTCCGCGATGCTCCCGACGCAGCGCACCGCGCCGCAGCCCTCGCAGCGCCAGAGATTGAGCGGCGTGCCCCAGAAGCGGTTCCGCGAGAGCGCCCAGTCGATGTTGTTCTCGAGCCAGTTGCCGAAGCGGTTGGCGCCGATTTCGGGCGGATGCCAGGCCACCTTCTGATTCGCGGCGATCAGCTGGTCGCGGTAGCGGGTCGTGGCGATGTACCAGGTCTTCCAGGCGTAATAGAGGAGCGGCGAGTCGCAGCGCCAGCAGAAGGGATAGGCGTGCGTCGTGTTCTCCTCGCGGTAGAGAAGGCCGCGTCGGCGAAGGTCGCGCCGGATGTCGGACTCGGCGTCCTTCACGAACGTCCCGGCCCACGGCGCCACGTCGGCCGTGAAGCGCCCCTGCGCGTCGACCGTGTGGTGCATCGGCAGATCGAGCTTTTGCCCCAGGAGATAGTCGTCCTCGCCGTACATGACGGCGGTGTGGACCACGCCGGTGCCGTCCTCGGTCGTGACGAAGTCGGCGGCGGCGACGTAGTAGGCCTTCTTCCCCGCCACCTCGGCCAGGTTCAGGAAGTCGAAGAGCGGCGTGTAGTGGCGCCCGATCAATTCCGCGCCGCGCAGCTCCTTCTCGACTTCGTACTCGCCGGTCAATTGCGCCAGGCGCGCCTGCGCCAGGTAGTAGCGCTCCTCGCGGCCGTCGATCGTCTGGCGGACGCGCACGTAGGTGAGTTCGGGGCCCACGGCGAGCGCGACGTTCCCCGGGAGCGTCCAGGGGGTCGTCGTCCAGGCGAGCACGAAGGCGCCCGGCTCGTCGACGAGCGCGAACTTCACCGTGACGGAGGGCTCGGTCACGTCCTGATAGCCCTGGCTCACCTCGTGGCTCGAGAGCGGCGTCCCGCAGCGAGGGCAGTAGGGCACGATCTTGTGCCCTTCGTAGAGGAAGCCCTTGTCGTGGTACTGGCGCAGGATCCACCAGACGCTCTCGATGTACTCGTTCGAGAAGGTGAAGTAGGGATCGTCCATGTCGAGCCAGTAGCCGATCCGCTCGGTCAGCCGTCGCCACTCGCTCTCGTACTTCAAGACGCTCTTCTTGCAGAGCGCGTTGAACTCGGCGATGCCGTACTTCTCGATCTGGTCCTTGCCGCTGATGCCGAGTTCGCGCTCCACCGCGATCTCCACCGGCAGGCCGTGCGTGTCCCAGCCCCCCTTTCGCGCCACGTGGAATCCGTTCATCTGCTTGTAGCGGCAGACGACGTCCTTCAGCGTGCGGGAGAGGACGTGGTGGACGCCGGGAAGTCCGTTGGCGGTCGGCGGGCCTTCGTAGAAGACGAAGGGCGGCCCGCCCTCGCGGCGCTTCACGCCGTTCTCGAACGCGCCGATCTCCCGCCAGAGCGCGAGGATCTTCTCCTCGGACTTGGGAAGGTCGAGCGAGGTCGAGAACGGGACGAAGCGCGGGGACTGGACGGTCATGCGCGGGGCTCCGCGGCGCGCGCGCCGGGCGCCGGCATCCGTTCCACCACGCGCGTCACGAGGCGCGTGAGGAGCGGCTCGGTCTTCGCGGCCGTCGCGAGGATCTTCCCGACGTCGACGGCTTCGAGGGAGTCGGGGAAGCAGGTGTCGGTGACGACGGCGAACGCGAGGACGCGCATGCCGCCGTGGACGGCGGCGATCGTCTCCGGCACGAGCGACATGCCGACGACGTCGGCGCCGGCGGCTCGGAGGAAGCGGTACTCGGCGCGCGTCTCGAGGTTCGGCCCCGCCACGCCGACGAAGACCGCCTCGCGGAGCGCGATCTTCTCTTCGAGGGCGATCGTGCGCGCGAGCGCGATGAGCCCGCGGTCGTAGGGCTCCGACATGTCGGGGAAGCGCGGGCCGAGCGAATCGTCGTTCGGACCGATGAGGGGGTTGTCCCCCATGAGATTGATGTGATCGACGACGACGACGAGATCTCCCGCCTGATGCAGCGGATGCATGCCGCCCGCGGCGTTCGTGGCGACGAGGGTGTGGGCGCCGAGCGCGCGGAGCACGCGGACCGGGAAGGTCACGGCCTTCATGTCGTGCCCTTCGTAGTAGTGCGCGCGGCCGCTCAGGATCGCCGTCGGGCGGCCGCCGAGACGGCCGACGATGAACTCGCCGGCGTGGCTCGCGACCGCGGTGCGCGGAAAGTGCGGGATCTCGGCGTAGGGGATGGTGACGGCGTCGGTCATGGCGGCCGCGAACTGGCCGAGGCCGGTTCCGAGGATGACGCCCGTCTCCGGGGCGAACGGAAGCCGCGGGAGGAGCGCGTCGCGCGCCTCCTCGATCCGGCGGCGTTCGTTCGCGGGCGCGGCCGATCGGGCCGCATTCGCGTCGGGCGCGCCGCTCATGATTCCGCTTCCAGTCGTCGCCACAGGTCCGCCTCCTCGATCCCTTCGATTTCGATCCACTTCACGCGCGACGTGGCGCCGCCCGCCACGCGGACCGCGCGCCGCGGCAGGCCGAGCCGCTCCGCGAGGAGCGCGATCACCGCGTCGTTCGCCTTGCCGTCCTCCGGCGCCGCGGTCACGCGCACGCGGATCCTCGACGGACCCCCGCCGCGAGTCGCCTCGACCGCGTTCACGCGGCTCTTCGGCGTCACGTGCACTTGGATTCGCACGCGCGCGTCACCCGGCGGCCGGGGCGCGGTTCACGACGCGATCCCCGAAGAGCGCCGAGCCGACGCGCACGATCGTCGCGCCCTCCTCGACGGCGATCTCGAAATCGTCCGACATCCCCATCGAGAGCCCGGCGTCGGGCCCGAGCGAGCCGGCCCGCACGGCCTCGTCCCGAAGGCGCGCCAGCATCCGAAAGGACGCGCGCGCGCCCTCGGCGCCTCCGTGGAGCGGGCCGATCGTCATGAGTCCCGCCAGCCGGAGCGACGGCTCCTTCGCGGCGCGCGTCACGAGCGCGAGCGCCGCCTCGGGCGCCACGCCGTGCTTCCCGGGATCGCCCGAGGTGTTCACCTCGACGTAGGCCGTGACGACTTTGCCGTCGGCGGCGGCGCGCTTGGCCACCTCCGCGACGAGATCCTCGCCGTCGAGCGAGTGGATCTCGTCGAAGAGGGCGACGGCCCGCTTCGCCTTGTTCCGCTGCAGGTGCCCGATGAGATGCCAGCGCGGGCCCGGTCCGACCTCCGGAATCTTCGAGTCGGCCTCCTGGACCCGGTTCTCGCCGAACTCCGCGAGCCCCAGCGCCATCGCCTCCCGAACGGCGGCGGCCGGGAATCCCTTCGTCACGGCGAGGAGCCGCACGGCGCCGGGCGTTCGCCCCGACCGTTCCGCGGCATGGGCGAGCCGCTCCCGAATCCTCTTCAGCCGCTCGCTCAGGGTCTCCACGTCGTCGCCGTTACCCCCGGAAATGGAAGCCGCAAAGTATAGGGTCCGTTCTCGCGGCGGAACAACCGAAAAGCCCGCCCGGAAGTGCTTTTCCGCCGCGCACTTCGGCCCCGCGCGCGGCCCTCCGGTCCGTGGTAACCTGGGCGAGTCGAATTTCGACGCGGACCGCTTCAGGGAGAACGCCATGTCCAAGATCCTTCTTCACTTCGCCATCATCGTCGCCACGTTCCTGCTCCTGGCGCGCTACCTGCCCGGATTCTTCGTCCCCGACATCGGAACCGCGGTCATCGCGGCGCTGGTTCTGGGGCTCATCAACGCGACCCTTGGTCCCATCATCACCTTTCTCTCGCTCCCTCTCATCGTCCTCTCGCTCGGCGCCTTTTGGTTCGTGGTGAACGCGTTCCTCCTCATCCTCGTCGCCTTCATCGTCCCGAACTTCAGCATCAACGGTTGGGGGCCGGCGCTCATCGGCGCCGTCGTGCTCGCGGCGGTCAACCTGCTCTTCAATCGGGCCACCGCCGCGCGCGAGAAGTCGAAGGAGTGAACCGCCGGCTCCCGGAACGCCAGGAGCCGAACCGACTCGCCCGGCTCCTCGAAGGGAAGCGCCGGGCCGGGCGCCACGTGCTCGACCTGACGGTGACGAATCCGACGACGGTGGGATTCGCGCCGCTTGCCGCCAACCTGATCGATCGACTCTCCTCGCCGGCGCTGGCCTCGTATGAGCCCCTGCCGGCCGGCCTCGGCGCGGCGCGCTCGGCGGTCGCCGAGCAACTCTCGACTCTCGATCGGCGGGTCGCGCCGGAACGCGTCTTCCTGACGGCCAGCAGCAGTGAAGCCTACGCACACCTATTCCGCCTTCTCTGCGATGGCGGAGACCGCATCGCGGTCCCCCGCCCCTCCTATCCGCTCCTGGAACCGATCGCGCGGCTCGAAGACGTGCGGCTCGATCGCTACCGGCTGGCGTTCGACGGGCGCTGGCGGCTCGATCTCGACTCGCTCGAGGCGGCCGTCGGACCTCGCACGCGCGCCCTCGTCGTCGTGGAGCCGAACAATCCGACAGGGTCGGTCCTGTCGGCGGACGAGCGCCTGGCCGTGGAGGATCTGGCCGCGCGGCACGGCATCGCGATCATCTCGGACGAGGTCTTCCGGGAGTTTCCCTGGCGGGCGGGGACGACGCTCCCCTCCTGGGTCGGGACGGAGCGCACGCCGACATTCGTGCTCGGAGGGATCTCGAAGTCGTGCGGATTGCCGCAGCTGAAGCTCGGGTGGATCGCGCTCGACGGACCGGCCAACGCGATCCGGCAATACGCCTCGGGACTCGAGTGGATTCTCGATCTCTTCCTATCGGTCGGAACTCCGGTGCAGTTCCTGCTTCCTCATCTCCTCGAGGAGCGCGACACCTTCCAGACGGAGTTGCTCGGGCGTCTCCGGTCGAATCTCGGCATGTGGCGCGAATGGGGCGCGCGGAACGGCGCGGCCGTGCTCGACGCGGACGGCGGGTGGAGCGCGATGGTCCGATTCGATTCGGTGGCCGCCGCGGGGCGCGACCCCGCCGAGTGGGCGCTCGAGCAGACCGACGTGCTCCTCCATCCCGCCCACTTCTACGACCTCGACGACGACCGCCACGTGGTCACGAGCCTGATCGTGAAGCCCGCGGAACTGGCGGAAGCGCTGCTTCGATTAACGCATGGAATGAAATCGCTCCGCGAGGCGTAGACTCGCGGGGATGACCGCCCAAGGAGGATCCAGGTGAATCACCGCCGCCCACTCGCCCTGCTGCTCGCTTCGATTCCGATCGCCGTTTGCCTGGCCGTTCCGCCGCCCGCCCGGCCGGAGGCCGCGAAGCCTATTCCCGCCGCCGCGAAGGCCGCGCTCACGCGGACGCTGGCGAGCGCGTTTCGCGCGCTCCCCGCGCCGGCGAAGGACTTCCACGAGGATCGAGAAGGCGGGCTTCGCGAGATCGCCGCGGGAACGAGCGCATGGGCGGTCGCGACGAAGGCGCCCGCCGAGGCGAAGCAGGTTCGCGTCTACGAGCGGACGGTCGGCGAGGGCGACGACGCGGAGACCGTGCCGCTGGAAGTCCGCGTCTACGTGAATCTCGAGCGTGCGCTTCCCGAGCCGCTCGGCTCCGAGGGCGGCGCGCTCGAGACCTTCACGCACGACGGGCTCCCCGGCATGCGGGCGTCGCTCGCCGGCGTCGGCGCGAGCCGGGTGGCCCTCCCGCTCTCGCCGGAGGAGATGAAGGACGCCCTCACCGTTGTCCGACTCCATGTAGGCGCGGCGGAGGCGACGCCGTATCTCGATGAGATCGCGCAGGGACGGCGCCCGCCGCGGACGCCCTGGGACGAGCGCCCCGCGCGCAAGGCGTCCGACGTGCGGACGATCGTCGTGGAATTCCAGGGACCGCGCGCCGAGGTCGATCGACTCGCCGCCGCCGTGAAAGCGGCCCCTCT
>DASTSZ010000382.1:0-3081 GCA_035760425.1 Candidatus Eiseniibacteriota bacterium
ATGGGCGACGTGCGCCGTTCCGCGGCGAAGTTGAGCGGCGCGGGGATGCAGGCGATCCCCTTCCGGCCCGGGCCGAACGCGTTCGACGCCGCGCACGACCGGGAGGGCTTCGGGCCGCAACTCGCGGCGATCTCCGCCGAGTGGCTCCACCGCCACCCCGGGGGAGAGAAGGGCTTTTGCATGGGGCGATTCGACCTGCACCGGCTGCGCGATTCGTGGCTCACGCTGGCGTGGAACCCCGCAGCCCGCCGTGTGGAGGGCTTTCTCACGTGGGTGCCGATCCCGGCGCGCCGCGGTTGGGCGCTCGACCTCATGCGGCGCCGCCAGGACGCGCCTCCCGGCGTGATGGAGTACCTCGTCGTCGCGTCGGTGGAAGAATCGAAGCGGACCCGCGACGAGGTTCTCTCGCTTTCGCTCTCGGCGCTCGCGAAAGCGGACGAGGCCGGCGCGCCCGATCCGAACGAGTCGGCGGCCGTTTCGCGCGGCCGCATCCTCCTCGCGAAACACCTCGCGCGCTTCTATCGCTTCGAAGGACTCTTCAAGTGGAAGTCCAAATTCCGGCCGGCGTTCGAGCCGCGATTCCTGGTCTTTCCGCATCCCTTTGTACTGCCGAGGGTTGCGCTGGCGCTCGCCCGCGCCCAGAGCCCCGGCGGACTTCGCGCCTACCTGCGCCGCGAACACGGGGAGGAATCGCGGAACCCGGCGTGAGGCCGGGTGTATGAGAAGTCGTACGCAGCCGCTTGCGAACCGGCTGCATGCGAGCAACTCGAACGAGGTGGGTGCGGTCCCGATGAAGCTCAGATGGATCCTAGCCGGAGCGGTGCTGATGGCACTCGTCTTCGGTATCGAGCCCGCCGCCGCGAACGCCGCCACCTCTCCGGCCGACGCGCGAACGGCATCGTTGCCCGGATTGCACCTCACCTCGGCTCGAGCGAATCACGGCGCGAACGCGCCGGCCTCCCGTCCCGCCCGACGCTCCCCCGCGCATCGCTCCCCGGGGCGCGCGCATCCCGGTAGCGCTCCCGCCGGACATCGCACGCTGACCCGCTTGAATCGCCATCCGCACGGTCGCTGGAACGGCCACTCGGCCGCCGCGACCTTGACGAACGATCTCCATGAGATGAATTCCACGACCCACGTCGAGACGGCTTGGTTGCGCGCGCCGCGGCAACGCTTCACGCCGGCGCCGGAAACGCGCGGACCTCCGCGGGCGTCTCCCTCCCTACGAAACCGCCCGCATCCCTCCCCCGCGCCCAAGTCCGAGCGCACGACGCGCCTCGGCCGCGCACCAAGCCCCTCGACTTCAACTCCGATATCGCAGTCGCCGCCTCGAGCGTCGTCCCCGTCGTTCCCGTCGTTCCCATCCGCCACGACTCCATCGATTCACCGGGTTCGGCCCTTCCGCCGCCCCCACGCGCGCCGCTTCGAGGGTCCGGCCGCGCGGAAATCTCGGCCCTCGGGAGAAATCTCGTCATGACCCGTCGTCTCGTCGTTCACGTCGCCGTCGCCTATCTCCTTGCCGCTTCGCTTCCGCTCGCGGCCAACGCGGCCACCACCACCGCGGCGACCAAGGGGCGCCCGTCGCACGCCACGCACGCCGCGAAGCCGCCGGCCGCGCCGAAGATCGACCTCAACGCCGCGACCGAATCGGAAATCGCGACGCTGCCCGGGATCGACGCCGCGATCGCGCAGAAGATCGTCTCGATGCGTCCCTACAAGAACAGCAATCAGCTCGTCGCGAAGGGCATCGTGTCGAAGGACGAATTCTCGAAGATCCGAAACCGCGTCACCGCTCGCCAGTCGACGATGGAGTCGAAGGCGGCGGAGTCGAAGACGCCGGGCTCGGCGGAGGGCGGCACGAAGTAACGAGGGCCACGGACGGCCCGCGCGCGTTCCGGCACCCCCCCGCCGGAGCCGCGACGCTCCGGGACCCGGCATTGTCGCCGGGTCCCGGCGGCGCTATCATTCCCCCTTCCTCAGCGGTGAACTCATCACGTGGATAGGGGGATTTCCGATGATGTTTCAGAAGGCAGTGCGCGCGCTCGTGATCGGCTCGATGGTGGCTTCGTTGGGAGCCGGAACGGCGTTCGCGGAGGAGAAGAAGGGCGCCGCGCCGAAGATGGACGCGGCCGGCGAAGCCGCCATGATGGCGGAAATGATGAAGATGGCCGCGCCGGGACCGGAGCACAAGATTCTCGAGTCGACGGTCGGAACGTGGAAGACCGTCAGCAAGGCGTGGATGGGACCGGGCGAACCGCAGGTCACCGAGGGGACGGCGAAGTACGAGTCGATTCTGGGCGGACGCTTCGTCATCTCCCGCCACACGGGCTCGATGATGAACATGCCCTTCGAGGGGTTCGGCATCACGGGCTACGACCGGATGACGAAGAAGTACGAAGGCTACTGGATGGACAACATGGGCACCATGATCTACCCGATGCCGAACGGCGTCTGGGACGACGCCGCGAAGACGCTGACGTTCAACGTCGAGTGGCCCGACCCGATGGCCGGCGGCAAGGCGCCCTACACGCTCGTGACCAAGTACAACGGAAACGACAATATGGTCTTCACGATCTCCACGATGCGTGAGGGCAAGTCGGCGCCGCTGATGGAGGTCGCCTACACCCGGGTGAAGTAGCCATCTCGACTTCACGCGGTTTGGATGCGGGGGCGGCGCCGGCGACGGCGGCCGCCCCCGGTTCGTCTTCGGGCGGCTCGCGGGTGACGTTACTCGCGGCCATTGCCGTGACGCTCCTCACGTGGGCGTCGGCATTCGCGGCCATTCGACACGCGGCGCATGCGTTTCCGCCGGCGTCGCTGGCGCTGGTGCGGTTCGCGATCGCCTCGGTGGTGCTCGCCGGGTTCTGGTGGTGGCGCGGGCGAAAGGCGCGCGCCGCGGGCGCGGACGGAGGCGCACCGCGCGCGATCGCACCGGCGCCGAGCCGCGGCGAGTGGGCGCGGCTCGCGCTCGCCGGGCTCTTCACGATCGGGATCTATCAGGTCTCGCTGAACGCCGGATCGCGCACCGTCACGGCCGGCGTCGCCTGCCTGCTCGTGAACACGGGTCCCATCTTCACCGCC
>DASTSZ010000383.1:0-2292 GCA_035760425.1 Candidatus Eiseniibacteriota bacterium
CGCTCAGCGAAGCGGTGACCCTCGGCTACCTCTTCAGCCGCCCCGCGCAGTTGGGCGGCGACCAGGAACTCGTCCGCTTCGTCCTCGTCTCCACGATGGTGAACCTCGGGATCGTGACGATCTTCTTGTTCGATCGGCGGCTGGCGGCGTTTCTGGGGAGCACTCGGTTGGTGGGCTGGTGGGCGCCCACCAGGCGCCGCGGGGACGAGTAGGGCTTACCGCTCCGCGGCGGCGCGCCCCGCGGCCGCGAGCGCCTTCACGCCCCGCACGATCTCCGGCAGCGTGGCGCTCGCGCCGTAGCCCCACGGAATGAGCCCGTCCTTATTCACGACGAAGACCTGCCCCGTGTGCGCGCGCCCTTTGCTCACCTCCCAGGCGAGCGCGATCTGGTCGATCTCCGCGGCCGTGCCGGCCAACCCCACGAACGACGGGTGGTATTTCGCCGCGTAGGCGGCAGCCGAGGCGGGCGTGTCGTGCTCGGGATCGACGCTCACGAAGACGAAGCGGACGCGCGACGTGTCGGCGCCGAGCATGCCGCGCACCTGCGCCCAGCGCTTCATCGTGATCGGGCAAATGTCGGGGCATTCGGTGAATCCGAAGAAGAGGAGCACGACGCGCCCCCGCTCGTTCGCGAGGTCGTAGGGCGCGCCGCCCGCGTTCGCGAGGCGGAGCGCGGGCGCCGGCTTCGGCGGATCGTAGAGCGCGCCGGGAAGCGTCTCGATCACGCTTCGCAACGACTCATGACGGCTCGCGGCGTCGTTCGCGGCGTCGTCGCCGCCGCCGCCGCATCCAGCGACCGAGACGAGCGCGAGCGCCGCGGCCCAGGCCGCCCAAACGAAAACCGCGCCGCGCGCCATGCTCCGGCGCCCCGACGCGGCCATCCGCGAGTTCCGCTCCATGCCGCCGCCCCTACCCGAGCGTGTATCCCCCGTCCACGATGATCGTCTGGCCGGTCACCCAGGAGGCTTGCGGCGTGCAGAGGAAGGCGGCCATGTTCGCCACTTCCTCCGTCGTTCCCACGCGGCCGAAGGGCGTGCGGCGGATCGATTCCGAGATGAGCTGATCGTAGGACGGGAAGATCTTGAGCGAGTCGGTGTCGATGAAGCCGCCCGACACGGCGTTCACGTTGATCTTCTTCGGCGCGAGTTCGTAGGCGAGATAACGGACGAGCGTTTCGATCGCCGCCTTGGAGACGCCGATGGCCGCGTAGCCCGGAATATAGCGGTGCGAACCGAGCGACGTGAGCGCCACGATGCGGCCGCCCTCCGGCATCATCTTCACGGCCTGCTGCGCGCCGAAGAGAAGCGCCTTGGCGTTCGTGTTCATGGCGATGTCCCACATCTTGTCGTCGACGTCGAGGATGTTGCCGAAGTGCCCGATGGCGGCGTTCGAGACGAAGATGTCGAGCTTCGGGAAGTGCTCGCGAAGCTCCTCGAACATCTTGGGGATCTGCTCTTCGTTTCCGACGTTGGCGCGAACGGCGAAGCCCTTCACGCCGAGCGCCTCGATCTCCGCGACGGCCTGCTTGGCCGAGTCGCGGCTGCGGAAGAAGTTGATGGCGACGTCGGCGCCCATTTCGGCGAGATCGAGGGCGATGGCCTTCCCGATGCCGCGGGTCCCGCCTGTGACGAACGCCGTTTTGCCTCTGAGATCGAAGAGCATGGTCCCCCTCCCTGACGACGCCGAGAAGGGGGAATGGTGCTTGGGCGGGGCGAGCCTGTCAAGGCCGGGACGGCGATCGCGCCGCGCGGGGGCCGCGATCGCCGGATGCGGCGGCGCGTCTAGGCGGCGGGACGAACCTCCCGCGCCACGAGCGAGAGGCCGCCCTTGCCGCGCCATCCGTCGACGACCGCGACGAGACGCACGGTCCGCCCGTCGGCGGGACGCTCGATCGGCGCGGTGACGGCGACCGGGAAGGCTTGGCCGGTCTCGGCGAGCGTGAAGCGCAGCACGCCGTCCGCGCCCTTCGCGAACGATCCGTTCGCCTCGAAGAGAACGTCGACGAGATTGAGATCGTGGAGGCGGTTCTCGGAGAGCGTCTTGATGACGTCGCGCAGCGGGAGGACGCGGGGCTTCGCGTAACTGACTTCCACCTGGTCGCCGTTCACCCGCGCTTCGCCGCCCTGGGCGCTCCCCTTCGTCATCTGGCGGATCGTGGTGCGGCAGTGCGCGCACGAGGTGCAGCCGCGAAGGGCGAGATAGACCTTCGCGAAGGGGGCCGGCGCCTGCGCGACGGCCGGCTTCGCCGCGGACGCGCGCGCCCCCGCGGCGTCCGCCGGCGCGCCGGCGACG
>DASTSZ010000384.1:0-3148 GCA_035760425.1 Candidatus Eiseniibacteriota bacterium
CCTCCGGCACGACGCCGCTTCCGTGGGCGACCACGAGCGGCCCCTGCACCACGGGCGTGGCGCCCGGCACGCCGATCACCTACAGCACCACGCAGCTCGGCACGACCTTCTTCACGCACAACCGGACCGACGTCGATCCGAGACTCGTCGATCCGTTCAATCTCACGACGCCGCGCTGGGATCCGCAGCTCTCGAGCCCGCTGAACGCGAAGTACGCGACCGACGCCGTCGTCATGAACTCGAAGGCGGTCGACACCTGGTTCGACAACACCGACTACGTCGGCGCGATTCCCTACCGTTTCGCCGACCCGTCGCAGGACTGGACGTCCGGCTGGCTCTACACGAACAACTCCGGCGGCCTCGGCCGCACCGACATCAACTACGCGAAGCCGGTCGTGATCCTCACCGGGCAGCAGCTGGCGAACGTCACGCTCGTGAACACGAACAACTACCTCGTCCGCGGCAAGTTCGAGATGGTCGGCGGCACCACGCTCACCATTCCGGCCGGCACCTACCTCTTCGGCGAGAAGGCGACCACCGGCTACATCACGATCAATCGCGGCGCGAAGATCTTCGTGAACGGCACCAAGGCGCAGCCCGTCGTCTTCACGAGCGACCAGGACCCGACGCTCGGCCTCATGGCGCCGGGCGATAACGGCGGTATCGTCATCCACGGCCGCGCCGTCGCCAACTGCGCCAACACGGCGGCGGGCGACTCCTGCGTCAGCGAAGGCGGCGCGGGGAACTACGGCGGCGGCGACGACAACGACGACAGCGGCGTCATTCGGTATCTCCGCATCGAGTACTCGGGCAAGGAGCTGAGCGTCAACAACGAGCTCAACTCGCTCACCATGAACGCCGTCGGCGCCACGACCTCGATCGACTTCGTCCAGGCGCACCTCGGCAGCGACGACGCCTTCGAGTGGTTCGGCGGGACGGGGCGCGCGAAGCACCTCGTCGCGACGGGCGCCGACGACGACGGTCTCGACTGGCAGCTCGGCTGGCGCGGGCGCGTACAATTCGCGATCGTCCAGCAGTACCCCGGCCGCGGCGACAAGGGGATCGAGGCCGACAACAGCGAGTTCAACTTCGCCGCGCCGGGCCGCTCCAATCCGGCTATGGCGAACCTCACCCTCGTCGGCACGAACGCGCCGATCGCGGGCGCCGGCTCGACGAACCTCGGCATTCATCTCCGCCGCGGCACGGCCGGCACGATCCTCAACAGCGTCATCCTCGGCTTCCGCGGCGCGGGCCTCAACTTGAGCGACAACGAAACGTTCGCCAACTGCCCCGGGACGGCCCCGCCGGTCCTGGTGGCGCCGGTCGTCACAGGCGTCGAGAGCGAGAACATCCTCGGGCAGGGCCGCTCGTTCATGAAGGCGAGCCCGAACCCGGCGAACGGCTCCACGCAGATTCTCTACAGCCTGAACGCCGATCGCCGCAACGCGCGCGCGCAGATTTTCGACGCCCAAGGGCGCCTGGTCGAAACCCTCACGACCGGCCCGATGGGCAAGGGAGTCCATCGGATCCAGTGGACTCCCTCCCGTTCGCTTCCCGCCGGCCAGTACTTCTTCCGCCTCTCCGCGGAAGACGGCGTGGCCGCCGTCGGGAAGCTCGTCATGGTCAAGTAGGAGGCACCGAGTGTCGCATCGGCTCGTTCGGCCGGGGGAGGGCGCCCGCAAGGCGTCCCTCCCCTGGGTTCTGTTCATCCTCGCGGTGCTCGGACTCTCGAGCGTCGCGCCCTCGCGCGTCCAGGCTCAGGCGGCCTCCACCGGCGTGATCGCCGGCGTCGTTCTCGACCAGGAGGACCGCCAGCCGCTCCCCAACGCGCGGGTCGGCATCTACCGAATCGATGCCGTGAACGCCGAGTGGACCATGGTCGCCGGCGCGCTCACCGACGCGGCCGGGGCGTTCAGCTTCACCGTCCCGCCGGGCACCTACCGAGCCATCCTCTCCTACCAGTCGTACGTGCCGACGGTGAAGGACGACATCGTCGTGGCCGCCGGCGGCACCGCCGAGGTCTCCGTCACGCTCGTTCCGAAGCCGCTGAGCGTGAAGGGCGTGGAGGTGAAGGGCGAGCAGGCAAAGGCGACCGAGGCCTCCACCCTCACCGAGCGGAAGAAGGCCGTCGCCGTGAGCGACATCCTCAGCGCGCAGCAGATCGCGAAGTCGAGCGACTCGAACGCCGGCGAAGCGCTCCAGCGCGTGACCGGCCTCTCGCTCGTCGAAGGGAAGTACGTCTTCGTCCGCGGGCTCGGCGAACGCTACACGAACGTCCAGATGAACGGCGCGAGCCTCGGGACGCCGGAGCCGAACAAGCGCGTCATCCCGCTCGACCTCTTCCCGAGCGGCGCGTTCGACCAGATCTCGGTGCAGAAGACCTACACGCCCGACCAGGACGGCGAGTTCGCGGGCGGCGCTATTCAGCTCGAGACGAAGAACTTCAAGGAAGGGAATCAATTCACGCAGAGCGCCGGCACCGGCTACGCGGCGAGCAACGGGATGCGGTCCATCGGGTACAAGGGCGGCCGCCTCGACTTCCTCGGCTTCGACGACGGCACCCGGTCGCTCCCCGGCACCTTTCAGCAACTGGCGGGGAACAAGCGGATCTCGACGAAGGGCCTCTTCGGCGGCGACGGCTTCTCGCGCGAAGAGGTTCAGGCGATCGGGCGCTCGTTCAACAAGACCTGGAGCCCGCGCGAGGTGGGCGACCGTCCGAACTACTCCTACTCCGCGACCGTCGGCCGCACCCTCTCGGTGCGCGGGCTGCCCGTCTCGCTCCTCGGCTGGGCGTCGCTCGCCAACGGCTACTCGATCCAGCGCCGGCAGACCAACGACCTTCGCGGGACGCCCGAGGCGCTCTACTACTCCTACCGCTACGACGTGCGCGAGGGGACCGAGTCGGTGATGGGCGCCGCGTTCACCGGGATCTCCGTCCGGCCTTGGAAGGACCAGAAGCTCTCGGTCACGAGCCAGTACTACCGGCTGACCGAGGACGCTACGCGCGTCGAGGAGGGCCCGAATTTCGACTACGGCGACAGTCTCGTCCGCCGCACGAGCCTCGCGTTCGTGGAGAGCGGCGTCTTCCAGTCGGTCGTCTCGGGCGAGCACAAGGTCCCGCTCGTGAGCCGCCTGTCGGCGAAGTGGG
>DASTSZ010000385.1:0-4130 GCA_035760425.1 Candidatus Eiseniibacteriota bacterium
GGTCTCTCGCTCGAGGCGCAGGAGTACGTGCGCCGCACCCTCATTCTCCAGTGCGAGCGCGGCACGGCGCTCCTCTGGCTCACCGAGGAGCCGGAGGAGGCGATGCGCGTCGCGGACCGCCTGGCGGTCCTCACGGCCGGCAAGCTCGTCTGGATCCCGGTCACGGAGACGATGACGCGCGAGATGATCATCGAGGAGATGTCGGGGGCGGCGGCGTGATCCTCCCGGGGCGGTGTCGCGGCGGAAAGATCCAGATTCTCGGGAATGCGCTCGTGGTTCTGGCGCTCTTCGCCGGCACGCACGCGCTCGCGCTCGGGAGCGTCGACCTGAATCCGGCCGCGTGGGCGGCGCCCTGGACGGGCGACGTCGTGCTCGTCTCCGCGGGGCTCCTCTTCCTGGGTCTCGCGTTCCTCTTCCCGCTCCACGGCGGGCTCCTGAACCTCGGCATTCACGCGCAGTTCCTCGTCGGCTACGCCGTCGGCGCCGCGGTCGTCCGAAGCGAGATCGTCGATCCGGCGGGGCAGGCGTGGCTCGCGCTCGCGGTCGGGCTCCTGGCGGGCGGCGCGACGGGGCTCGTCATCGCCTGGCTCAAGCAGAAATTCGCCATCCACGAAGTGCTGAGCGGACTGCTTCTGAGCGCGGCGTTCATGCCGCTCGGCCGCGCGCTCGCCGTCGACCGCGTGACGCCGCCCGCGCTCACGATCGAGCTCGGCGCGCTCGCGACGCCGCTCCAGTTCGCGCCCGGGCTGTCGCTGCCGCCGTCGTTCGTGCTCACGTGGGGCATCCTGCTTCTCTCGTCCGCGCTCGTGATCGGACTCCTCTTCGCGCACGTGCTGCGAAACGCGGTCGCGGGCTTCGCCGTCCGCGCCACGGGCGCGAATCCCCTCGCCGCCGTCGCGACCGGCGTGGAAGTGGAGCGCGTGCAGCTCGTGCTTCTCGCGCTGGGCGGCGCGTGCGCGGGCCTCACCGGGGCGCTTCAGCTCTGGACGCAGCCCGCCGTCATGCTCGAACGCTGGCCCTTTCCGCTCGGATTCGCCGGCATGGCGGTCGCGTTCCTGGGGCTCGGCTCGGTGCGCGGCGCGCTCCTGGCCGCCCTCGTCCTGGCGGCGTGGCTCAACACGCCCGGCGCCGCGGCGATCCTGCCGCATCCGGGCTGGGGCGCCCTGATCGCGCTCGTGCTCGTGTCCCCCGCGCTCTGGGTTCTCCCTCGGCTCCACCCCGAGCAGGGCGCGCCGCGCTCCATCTGGCGCACGAGGCATCGCGAACCGATCTGATCGTCCGGCGTCGCCGCTCCCCGCGCGCCTCCTCCTCTCCCGTCCCCGCACGACAACCGAATCCCCCGACGCAACCGAAGCAAGGAGGGGTCTGTCATGGTTCGTGCCTGGGGAATTCTGCTGTGGGTCCTGGTTCTCGCGATGGCGCTCGCGCTCGCCATGCGATTCGCGCCGCCGGTGCGCGCGCAGGGAGTCGGAGGGATCGTCCTGAACGAGATTCTCGCCGGCCCGGCGCGCGATTGGGACGGCGACGGGGTCTTCGACGCGCGACAGGACGAGTGGCTCGAGATTCGTAACGACGGGGCCGGCGCCGTCGACCTGACCGGCTACTGCGTTTCCGACGCCGACTCGACGATCCGCTTCGCGTTCACGGGGACGCTCGCGCCGGGGAGCGTGCGGCTCGTCACCGGAACGATGGCGCTCGACTGGCAGCGTTCGGTCGGCCGGACGACGACGGGGCTCAGCCTCAACAACGCGGGGGACACGGTCCGGCTCTTCCAGATCACCGGCGCCGACACGGTCGCGGTCGACGTGAAGACCTACAATTCGATCGAGGGCGCCAGCGATCGGTCCACCGGACGGCTGAACGGAGTTTGGACTCTATTCGACTCGATGAATCCGTATGGCGGCACGGGCGAGCCGAAAGGGACGGGCTGCCCGCCGACCCCGGGCGGCGCGAACGGGTGCACGACGGGCGTGCAGGAAACCTCGTGGGGGTGGATCAAAGCGAACTATAAGTGACAGGGCGCGTGGCCGGGTGCGGTTCGGCGGGGAACCTCAGACCCCGCCATGCCACCCGGTGGCGCATCAGCGGGCGTCGGTCCCGGTCGCCTTCGCGGAAGCCGACCGGGCCGGCTCCGGCTGTCGTCGGGTGATGGCCACCATTTCCTGAATGCGGCCCTCCAAGGTACCTATGTCGTAGTAGACCCCGTCCAACGACCCCTCGGAGTCGATGAGAAACGCGGCGCCGGCAGCGTGCGCCAAGAAGAGTCTCCCCATGCTGTTCTCCCAATAGCGGCGACCTTCGAAGACTTGCGGCCACGGCTCAGGGCGAAGTCGAAGGTAGTCGGCGAGCGCGGTCGAGTCGTCATCATAGGAAATTCCGATGATCTCGAAACCGCGCCCATGATATCTCGAATACAAGTCCTCGACCTGCGGGGCCAACCCCCTGCAACTGGGGCACCAACTGGCCCAGAAATAGAGCGCCAGCGGGCGCCCGAGAAAATCCGAGTTTCGGAGCACTCGACCATCCGTCGTACGGACTTCGAACGGCGGGGCCGGCTTTCCAGGTTCCGGCCGCGGCATGGCCGTTCCCTCGTCGCGCAGTTTCACGGAGATCTCGGTTCCGTCCACGGAGACCTGCGACACCTCGGCGGTGTGTCGCCCGAACCGGGCCGGAACGGAGAACGGAAGGAACTCGGGCGACATCAGTTCCACCCTGAAGAACCCGTCCTTGTCGAGATCGATGAAGATTCCATCGCCGTACTCGCGAGTGTAGAGCCCGTCATGATTGCCGTCGTAGGCGAAGGCGACGAGCGAGTCGCCGCCCCACGAAATGGTCCCTGCCGGAACGAGAACCTGCTGTACGCGATAGATCGGCGGCACCCCCGGGGCCAAGACCCGGTCGAATCGCAGCCGCATCGTCCACTCGATGGCGCGGGTCTCTCCCGCGACCTCAACCTCCCAGGCCAGATTGCACGAACAGGTCGCGTAGTCGCCGGCATCCGTTAGACCAACGGGATGCTCCTCCGAGAGATTGCCGTTGAAGTTCACATCGATCCAAACTTCGACCGGTCGCTCCGCCTCGTAGCGCACCACGAAGGGGACGTCGTGCGCGCTCGTCGTCATCGCGTCCTCGGGCAACCGGCGATGGATCACTCCGAACCAGAGCGTTCCAGAAGTTCGCGGCAACAGGGAGACAAGACGAAGCGGCTTCGGCGACAGCGCTTCGGTCAGGATCTCGACATCCGCTGCTCGATGTTCGAGTGCCAGCCGCACAGCAGTATCGCCGCCTCCCGCCGTGGCTCCCGGTGCGATCGCGAGGACCGCGATCAGTCCGAGGATCACTCGATGTAGTAATCGGCCCACTTGCACGCTCCCATCCTCTGTCGTGGACGTCCGTGGGGTGGGGGATGCCAGTCGCACCCCCCATCCCCGTCAAACGAACGAAGCCGAGACACTCGCGAAGTCAGCGCCTACGGAAGCCTGCACCTGGCGGGAATGACGGAGATACAGCGACAGTTGTTATTCGTGTCGCTGCACGCGTTCCCGACCTCCAAATCAGCGCAGGCCACGTCGTAGTTGCTGCAGCTCACGGGCATCGGGGCCATGGTGCGGAACAGACATCCACCGGTGGCCACTTCGGCCGAATGGCCGAGCGCGGCGTTGCCCGGAGCGGAATCCGTCGGGATCGATACGGCGAGCGCGGGAATGACGCCCCCTACTTCGTCCCCCGCTTGCGCGGCGACCGGCGCGATGACCGAGGCCAAGACAAGGCCGGCGAGAATCGCACTGCGAATTGCGTTCGACATGTTCCCTCCCGTTTGAGTGTGTGGAGAGGCAGAGAGCGCTTCGCGTTCGCGACGTACGGCGGAGGCGGCCGGGCTCGTTCCATCCTTTTCGAGTCCTATCGTCGGAGTCGCATCGAGGCTCATCGGATCCCGCCCCCAGGTCCCCGCCAGGGTGCCCCTCGTCCGTCTCGCGCGCGTTTCGGAACCGCCTCGAAGCCGCCCCAGACACGTCTTGGGTCCGTCTCTGTTTCGTCTCGGTTCGATCTCGCGAAAAATGGCCGCAGACTCTAGAAAATGGAGGCCCAGCCCTTGCCAAATCGAAGAACCTGCATATCGTCCATAGAAG
>DASTSZ010000386.1:0-7234 GCA_035760425.1 Candidatus Eiseniibacteriota bacterium
GATGGGCCAGATGAAGAGCGCCGCGGCGCTCGAGGCGAAGAGCGATGCCACGAGCCAGACGTTCGGCGTGCCGCGGAATTCGTGGGCGGCTCGCGCCGCGACGACGAGCGCGAGCACGACGAGAACGACGCGAGTGGCGGCGAGGGTGGCGTAACGTCGGGCGTTCAGGGTTCGATTCACCTCCACGGGCTGGGTTCGCTCCCGTGAAGAGGTTATCGGCCGGTCGGAATGCGCTCTTTACGCGCTAACCAGTCGGCTTCCCGCCGGTTACGAGTTGGCGCCCGCCGCGACGCGCGGGACCGTCCGCGTTGGCCCGAATCGGCCAGCCTCGCGCTTCCCCTCGCAATGATTCCTAAACCTTTCGAGCGCGCATGCCGATTCCTTGTTCCGTGACGCTCCGAGACGAAAACTCCTCGTTCGACGCCCGATCCGCGCCGCCGAGTCTCCTCGAACGCATCGAGGCGCTCGAGCGGGAGAATCGGCGTTGGAAGCGCACGGCGCTCGTCGCCGCGGCCATCCTGGCCGCCGCCGCGGTGGTCGGCATGAGCGCGCCGCCGTCGAAGACGCTCGACTTGGAGTTGCTCCGAATCGTCGACGCGCGCGGGAAGGCGCGCGCCATCCTCGGCATGGGCGAGGAGGGTCCGGCGCTCTCGCTGATCGACGAGAAGGGCCGGCTGCGGGCGAACCTGGGGTTGGAGCAGGCGGGGCCGTCGCTCGATCTGCTCGACACGGCCGAGGCGCCGCGCGCGCAGTTGGCGGTGGACGGAAAGCAGGGTCCGCGCCTCGACTTCACCGACGCGAAGGGCGTTCAGGCTTCGATTCGGCCGTAGCACGCCCGGCCGATCCGGCCCGCCGCGCCGTCGCGACTACTCCTTCAACACCGCCTCCGTCAATTCGATCGCCGCGCTCGGCGTGAGCAGGCGGCCCTTCGCCTCCGCCGCGGCCGCGCCCGAATCGCCGAGCGCCGTCCGCGCCGGCCGGAGCGCGACCTGGAAGTCCACCATGTCGGGATCGGTCCGGGGCGCGCTCGTCGCCTCGCGCCACGCCGTTCCGGCGCCGGCCAGCGTGAAGGCGCGCTCCGACTGCCCCTGAAGCGCCGCCAGTCCCGCCACGCTGTCGATGATATCGATGAGTCCGTTCGAGTCCCCGATCGACTGGAAGACGTCGAATGCTTCGGCCAGGATCGCCTTGGCGCGGCCCGCGTCGCCGCGGCGGGTGGCGACCTCCCCCAGCTGTCGCAATGAGAAGCCGATGCCGTCCTTGTTCCCCAACTGCCGCTGCATGGCGAGTCCGAGCTCGAGGTAGCGCTGCGCCGCGTCGAGATCGCCCTGGTGCAGGGCGATGTCGGTGAGACCGTTCAGCGTGTAGGCCTCCATCGTCGCGTTTCCCAAGTCGCGGTGGAGCAGCAGCACCTCCTCGTAGAGGCGCTTCGCCTCCTCGCCTTTGCCCTGCGACTGCAGAACGACCGCGAGGTTGTGGAGCGTGAGCGAGACGCCGCGTCGATCCTCGATTTCGCGACGGATCGCCAGCGCCATTTCGTAGAGAGACGCCGCGGTCGAAAGGTCCCCGCGGTTGTTCGCCAAGTTCCCCTGCTCGAACCGAGCGTTCCCCTCCCCCACCTTGTCGCCCAGCGAGGTCGCGATCGAGAGGCTCTCGTCGAGATAGCCGGCGGCGGCGGCGAAGTCGGCCTGGCCGCGCGCGAGGACGGCCGAGGCATAGAGCGCCTTCGCCCGCTCCACGCTCGGTCCGGCCGCGCCCGGCAGCGCGAGCGACTCGCGCAGCACCGCGCGCCCCTCCTCCCACATGCCGCGCGTCCACCAGAACCGCCAGATCGCCCCCGCCATGAGAAGCGCCGAGCCGGCGTCGCCCCGCTGCAGGTAGTAGCGCGTCGCGCGCCGGACGTTGTCCTGTTCCTGATCGAGACGCTCGAACCAGTGCGCCTGCTCCGGGCCCTGCAGCTCGGGTTCGGCCTGGAGCACGAGCTTGAAGAAGTGGAACCCGTGGCGGTCGGCCTGCGTCTCCGACTCGCCGGCTTCCTTCAGCCGCTCGGAGGCGTAGTCGCGAATCGTCTCGAGGAGCGTGTACCGCGACGACTCGCCCGATTCGTTCGGCACCACCAGCGACTTGTCGATGAGGGGCGAAATGAGGTCGAGGACGTCGAAACTCTCCAGACCGTTCCAGGCGCAGACCGACTCCGCGGCCTCGAGCGTGAAGCCGCCGGCGAAGGCGCTCACGCGGTTCAGGAGCTTCCGCTCCTGCTCGGCCAGGAGTTCGTACGACCAGTCGACGGTGGCGCGAAGCGTCTGCTGCCGCGGGAGCGCCGTCCGGCTCCCGCCGGTGAGGAGGGCGAAGCGGTCCTGCAGCCGCGTCAGAATCTGCTCGGGCGGGAGCACCTTCACGCGCACCGCCGCGAGTTCGATGGCGAGCGGGATTCCGTCGAGGCGGTGGCAGATCTGCGCCACGGCGGCGGCGTTCTTGTCGGTCAGCTGGAACGACGGCTGGGTCGCCTGCGCGCGGTCGACGAAGAGCCGCACCGCTTCGTAGCGCCCCGCGGCCTCCTTGCTCTTGATGATCGACGTGCGCGGATCGGGGACCGACAGGGTCGGGATCCGCCAGATCACTTCGCCCGGCACGCCGAGCGCCTCGCGGCTCGTCGCGATCACCCGGACATTTGGCGCGGCGCGAAGGAGCGTGGCGAGGAGCGGCGCCACGGCCGAAGCGACGTGCTCGCAGTTGTCGAGGACCAGGAGCACCATCTTCGATCCGAGGGCGGCGGCCAGCGTGGCCGCGATCGGCGTGCCCGCCTCCTCCTGCACCCCGGCCGCTCGCGCGACCTGCGCCGCCACAAGGGAGGGATCGACCAGCGATTCGAGTTCGGCGAGCCAGACGCCGTCGCCGAATTCGCCGAGCACCTCCTTCGCCACCTGCACCGCGAGCCGCGTCTTCCCGCTCCCGCCCGGCCCGAGGATCGTCACCATGCGCGCGGTGACGAAGAGACGCCGCACTTCGCCCCGCTCGCGCGAACGGCCGATGAACGACGTGAGAGGCGTCGGGAGGTTGTTCGGAACGGTGTCGGGCGCCACGCGGAGCGCGCCCATGGAACTCGAGAGCTTGTCGCCCCCCTCGCGAAGCCCCCGGAGCGCGTCCGCCAGTTCGCGCGGCGTCCCGTAGCGGTCGTCGCGCCGCTTCGCGAGGGTGCGGGCCAGGATGACGTCGATGTCGGCGGGGAGTTCCGGCCGGACCGTGCTCGCGTTCGGCGGCTCCTTCGTCGTCACCGCGATCATGATGTCGAGCGTGTTGGCTCCCTCGAACGCCTGGCGGCCGGTGGCGGCCTCGTAGAGCGTGGCGCCGAGGGAGAAGAGATCGGCGCGGCCGTCGAGCGGTTCGCCCCGGGCCTGCTCCGGCGCCATGTAGGCCACCGTCCCGACGACCATTCCCGCGCCCGTGATGTTCGTGGCCGTCGCCCCGATCGTCTCGGTCGAGGCGGTGGCCATCCGCTTCGCGATGCCGAAGTCGAGCACCTTCGCCGCGCCCTGGGGCGTGAGGAGGATGTTCGCCGGCTTGATGTCGCGGTGGATCAGCCCGATCGCGTGCGCCGCCGCCAGCGCGTCGGCCACTTCGATCCCCAGCCGCAGAAGCTCCGGCACGTCGAGCGGTCCGTCGGAGAGCCGCTCCTTGAGGCTCTTCCCCTCGACGTGCTCCATGACGATGAAGTCGGCGCCGTCGGCGGAGTCGACCGAGTAGATCGTGACGATGTGGGGGTGCGTGAGCGCGGCGGCGGCGCGGGCCTCCTCGAGGAGGCGCCGGCGCGCGGTCGGGTCGGAGGTGGCCGACGCCGGGAGGATCTTGAGGGCGACCGACCGGTGGAGCTTGGTGTCGAGGGCCTTGTAGACGTCGCCCATGCCGCCCGAGCCGAGGCGGCCCTCGATTCGATAGTGGGCGAGTTGACGCCCTGGTTCGAGGCTGCTCACGCCGGCCAGTATAGCGCAGCCGGCGTGAGCGCTCGAACGCGCCGCGAGGGCGCGGCGGTTACTTCAGAACCGTGAATCGTCCCGTGTCGACGCCGTCGCGGCTCTCGATCCGGAAGAAGTAGACCCCGGAGGAGAGGGCGCGGCCGTCGGCTCCGCGGGCCTCGACCGGCACTTCGTGGGCGCCGGGCGCCGCCGCGCGGCTCTCCCAGAGCGTCCGGACGAAGCGGCCGTTCAGGTCGAACAGTGTGACGCGAACCGCGCCGGGCGTCTTCGTGATGAAGCTCAGCATGCCCGACGGGTTGAGCGGGTTCGGCGACATGACGGTCATGAGCGCGCCGCCGCCCGCCTGGATGTCGAGCGTCACCGAGCCCTGGAAGAGCGCGCCCGAGACGAGCCGCCCGCGGACGATGACCGGCACGCTGTTCTGGCCCCGGAGCAGACTGAAGAGCGCGCGGAAGTCGGACTTGCTGAAGCAGATTTGGATGTCCTCGATCAGGTTGTTGTCGCGATCGCCGATGACCGCCGATTTCGTCGACGTGGCCGCGATCTCGGAGACGGTGCCCGTCCCGATCGAGATCATGCGAATCGAGGTCAGGTCGATGTCGAGCAGCGAAAAGGCCGCGTTCACCGGCTCGATCTGGACGCAGCCGAAGGGACGGTTCGACGAGAGACGGATCTTCTTCGAACCGGCGAGGAAGACGCGAGCCGGCGCGACGGCGCGAACGGTCACGCTCGTCGTCGCCTTCCCGACCAGCGCGTTGAAGGCGGTGAACTCGATGGCGAACGTCCCGGCGTCTTCGGCCCGGGGCGTCCAGGCGAAGGCGCCCGACGTGAACGTGCCGTTCGGCGTGAAGGTCGCCGTGTTCCCCGCCGGCAGCACGCTCAGGTTCGCGGCGAGGCCGAACAACGGATCCGCGTCGGGATCGGACGCCGATACCGTGAAGCCGATCGCGTCCCCCGGATTGACGGTGATGCTCGCCGGCGCCGACACGACCGGCTCTTGGTCGAGCGTGAAGATGGCGTTGTTCCCGGCGGGAAGCCCGCTCAAGTCGGCGTTGAACGAAATGATGTCGGCCGTCGCGCTCGTCGTCGAGCCGGCCGCGTTCACGCGCTCGTGGGACGCCACGAGCGAGATCGACGTGTCCTCCCTCGCCGTGGCGCTCACCGTCAGGGTCGACTTGGTCTGGGTGCTGATCAGGCCGGTCGAGCTGACGATCGGCCCCTTGTTCACCGCGCTCGGCGCGAGAATGCCGGTCCGGCCGTCGGACGACGTGGTCGTCGTCACCCCGGTCGTGCTCGAGAGCGACGGAGTCACGACGATCGTCGTGGTCGAGCTTCCCGTTTCGTTGAGACTGTTGCGGGCCGTGAAGGTGACGTTGTAGGTCCCCTCCTCGCCCGGCTGCGGCGTCCAGATGAGTTCGCCCGTGATCGTCGTTCCGGCGAAGGCGACGTTGATTCGAGTCACGGCGCTGCCGCTCGAACCGTTCGTGGCCGTGAAGGTGACGAGGTAGCTGCCGGCCTCACCCTGCTTCATCGGCCAGCGGAAGGTGCCGCTCGCGTAGTCGGCGGCGGGCGTGAAGGTCGCGCCATGCCCGCTCGGGAGCGCCGCGAGGTCGGCGCCGAGCCCGGCCAGGGCGTCGCCGTCGGGATCGCTGGCGGTCACGTCGAAGAGGAGAACACCGCCCTCCTCGCCGTCCACCACCGTCGGGGCCGCGACGATCGGCGCGCGGTCCGCGTTCGCGATCGTAATCGCCGTCGTGAGCGTTCCCGAAGCGCCGCCGGCCTGCGCGGTAAAGGTGACCGAGTAGCTCCCCGCCTGCGCGAAGCCGGGCGTCCAAGCGAAGGCGCCGCCGCCGTTGCCAGGGTCGGCGACAAACGAAGCGCCCTGCGGAAGGATGCCCGCCGCGAGCGACGTGATCGCGTCGCCGTCGGCGTCGGCCGCCGAAATCGTGAAGGTGAGGAGCGCGTTCTCGGCGCCCGAGGCCGTGGCGGGCCCGGTGACGACGGGGGCGCGATCGAGGTTCGCGATCGTCAGATTCGTCGTGGCCGATCCGCTCAGCGCGTTCGCGGCGGTGAACGTCACCGCGTAGGCGCCGGCCTGCGAGTAATCGGGCGTCCAGGCAAAGGCGCCGCTCGTGTTCGTCCCGTTCGGGGTGAAGGAGGCGCCCGTCGGAAGCGGCGAGGCCGTGAGCGACGCGATGGCGTCACCGTCGGCGTCGGAGGCCGAAACCGAGAAATTGACGGCGCTCTGCTCGGTCCCGGAGACGGACGCGGGCGCGGTGACGGCCGGACCGTGATCGGGCACGCGGTAGCGCGCCACCATCGAGATGTCGTCGACGTAGACGGTCTGCGGATGCCCGCCTTCACCGTAGGCGGAGAGACGGGCGACATCGTCGCCGGCCTGCGCGAACGGAACCGACTGGAACCCCGCGACCGGGGAGCCGTCGATCGAGAGGCTCGTGGTCCGCGTGAGGAAGTCGACGTCGATCGTGAACTGCTGCGCGCGGCGATTCGGCTGCGTCACCGGCAGCAGTTGTCCCTGGCCGTGCATGCCGTTGTACGAGAGTTCGCCCTGGTGCAGGTATTCCACCGACGCGAGCGTGGCCCCGTTCGAAGCGCGGACGGCGAACGCGATGAGGATGATCGCCTCGTCATCACGAGCCACGGAGCGCCAGCGGACGGTCACCTTCTCCGCGGGCGCGGGGATCGGCGCAGGGAACGCGTTCAGGGCGACGCCGCCCGGATCGTTCACTTGGCGGATCTCGACCGGCCTCGAAAGGCCGTCGTACGACGGAATCACTTTGACCGTCCCCGACGCGAGGTCGAGCGTCAGGTAGTCGCCCGCCGGATTCCCGGGAAGGGTGAGGTTGGGCGCCGCGTTCGGATTGTCGGCGTCGAAGTTCGCGTTCAGCGTCACGACCGACGTCGTGTCGCCGGGCGCCGCCGCGTTCGCAACGAGAGGGGTCAGAGAGAGACCGGCGAGAAGAACCGCGAGGAAGAGCGAGAGCGACGACGTGTCGGCCAAACGCCGACAAACGAACGGCAAGCGAAGCATGGTGGAGCCTCCCCGTGCAGTGATGGAACTACGCATGGCTGTAGGAGGAGGCGGCAACCGGTGACCCCCCGGCGTTCAGCCCCTCGAAGAGATTACGTGAGATAGTACGCCCAACTATTTATAAAATCAAGCGTTATCGAGACCGCCTTGCGACGGCTAGAGAAGGGCCGGCGGGGTCGCGCCGGACGCGCTCGAAGCCCAGAAGGAC